>URTW01000168.1 GCA_900550815.1 uncultured Collinsella sp. | reverse complement strand
TTGTCTCTGCCGATGAGCCCAGTACGCCCGCCAATATCGCCTTCGCCTTCCGTCGCGCCGTCAAGGTTGCCTTCCAGGCTGTCCGCAAGCCCATCGAGGGCACGATCCTCACGGTCCTGCGCGATGTCTCGACCAAGGCCGATGAGTGCGAGAAGAAGAAGTTCTCGGCCGAGGATGCGCTCGATGCTATCGTCGTCGAGGCGTACCAGTCCGTCGCCCGCACGCCCGACCTGCTGCCCGTTCTGAAGGAGAACGGCGTGGTCGACTCCGGCGCCTTTGGCTTCGCCATCTTCCTTGAGAACTTTGTGGCTGCAGCACTTGGCCGCAGCACCGTTGTCGAGGATTTCTCCGCCAGGTTTGATTCCGCTGTCTCTGCCCGCGACGCGGCCCTTGGTCGCGTTGAGATCGAGGCCAACGACGATTGGGAGGGCTCGGAGTTCCGCTACTGCAACGAGTTCCTGTTTAAGGCCGACGCCCCGTTTGACGAGGACGAGTGCCTTAAGTTCCTGGGTTCCATGGGCGACTGCGAGCTTCTCGTGGGCGCCTATCCCGACTACAAGATCCATGTGCACTCCAACACCCCCAACCTGGTGCTCGAGCACATGCTGCAGCTCGGTCAGATCTATGAGGTCTTTATCCACAACATGGAGATGGAGGCCCACGACCGTACCGCCAAGATCCACGAGGATCAGGAAAAGGCCGCCGAGCCCGCCAAGGCGCTGGGCTTTGTCGCCGTTGCCGCCGGTTCCGGCGAGGCCGACATCCTCAAGTCCCTCGGCGTCGACGTGATCGTGTCCGGTGGTCAGACTATGAATCCCTCGACCGCCGACCTGCTGGGCGCGGTGGACCAGGTCAACGCGACCTCGGTCATCATCCTGCCCAACAACGGCAACATCCGCATGGCCGCTGAGGCTGCTGCTTCAGCCTGCACCGACAAGAAGGTCGCCGTCGTTCCCACCAAGACCGTCCCGCAGGCCTTCTCCGCGCTGTTCGCGGTCCTGCCCGATTCCGAGCTCGAGGATGCCGTCGCCGCCATGGTCGACGCCATCAGCGAGGTCCGCGATGGCGAGGTCACCCGCGCCGTGCGCGACTCCAGTGCCTCTGACGGTTCTCCGATTCACTCCGGTGACGTCATGGGTATCATCGCCGGCTCCATCGACGTGGTCGGTTCCGACGTGAAGCAGGTCACGCTCGACTGCATCAACCGCATGCAGGAGGAAGAGGAGGGCGACGCGCTGACGATTCTGGCCGGCGAGGAGCTGTCCGATGAGGCCTTCCAGGAGATCGTCGACGCTATCGAGGAGGCTCAGCCCGACTTGGAGATTGACGCCCATCGTGGCGAGCAGCCGCTCTATCCCGTGATCTTCTCGATCGAGTAGGCTCTGCCTATGTCCGAGCTGTGCTCCGTGCCGCGCGTCTCGGAGCGCTTTGCCCAGAGCAATGCGCTCGACGAGGATATCGCGCGACTCAAATATGTTTCGGGTAAACGTGAGGAGGCCCTTCGCCGTCTGGGAATTCGGACGGTGGGGGACCTCCTTCTCCATATCCCTCATCGATACCTCGACTTTACCCGTTCTTGGTCTATCGAGATGGCGCCCATCGGTACCGTGTGCACCATCATCGCCACGGTCGACCGTATCGTCCAAAAGCAGCCGCGTCCGCGCATGCAGGTGACCGAGGTCTCGCTTGTTGACGAGACGGGCGTGCTGCAGGTCGCCTTTTTCCGCCAGCCCTGGATTGCCCAGCAGCTTAAGCAGGGCGACCGCCTGGCCGTGATGGGCAAGGTCGAGTTTGCCTACGGTTTTAAGCAGATGGCCTCGCCCCACTTTGAAAAGCTCGAGGACGGGCGTGCCGCAGGCACCATCCTGCCGGTCCATTACGTGAGTGATGGCGTGAGCCAGGCGTGGATGCGCCGCATCGTAAGCGGCGCGCTCGAGGTCGTCGGCAATCCGTTCGATCCGATTCCCGCGCCGCTGCGCGCAAAGCGGAAGCTCATGAGCAATGCCCGTGCGCTGCGCTCGATCCACTTTCCCTCGAGCATGGCCGAGCGCGACATCGCGCGCCGGCGTCTTGCCTTTGAGGAGTGTCTCTGCTTGCTGCTCGCGCTGCGTCTGCGCAACGATGGCGGTATGGTCGACGTAGTGCCTTATGCGCATGACGCGGGCGAGCATTTGGCTGCGCTTAAACAGGCCCTGCCGTTTTCGCTGAGCGATGAGCAGGAGGCTGCATTTCAAGACATCCTGCATGATATGTGCGATGGCGGTCGCGAGATGAACCGTCTGCAGCTGGGCGACGTCGGTACCGGTAAGACCGCCGTTGCCGCCTGCGCGCTGGCTGTGGCTGCCGATAGCGGCACGCAGGCCTGCGTTATGGCGCCCACGGGCGTGCTGGCGCGCCAATATGCCGATAAGACCGGCCCTCTGCTCTCGCAGGCCGGCATGTCCTGGGCACTTCTGACGGGTGCCACGCCGGCCGCAGAGCGCGAGCGCATCCATGTACAGCTGGAATCGGGCGAGCTTGACGTGCTCTTTGGCACCCACGCGGTTCTTTCGGATAACGTTGCGTTCAAGCATCTGTCGCTCGTGGTCATCGATGAACAGCACCGGTTTGGTGTGGGCCAACGCAACGCCCTGCGCGCGAAGGGGCCGGGTGCCGATCTGCTCGTTATGACGGCGACGCCCATCCCGCGTACGCTGGCGCTTTCGGTCTACGGCGATCTGGACACGAGCATCATTCGCCATCGGCCCGTCCCTGGTGCTGGCGTGACGACACGCGTGCTCACCGAGTCGAGCCGTGACCTCGCCTATGGCGCCATCCGCGAGGCGCATGAAAAGGGCCAGCAGGCCTACGTGATTTGTCCGCTCGTGGAGCCGAGTGACTCGGCCGATGAGCTGGAAGACGTGCCCGGTATTGCTCGCGACGACGAGGGCCGCGTAACCGTCCCCGTGCCGCTGCACGATACGGCAACCGAGCTCGACCGACTGCGGCTTGCGTTGCCGGGGCTTACCGTCGAGCGCCTTCACGGCCGCATGCCGGCGGGGGAGAAGGACCAGGTTATCGATGCCTTCAAGCGTGGCGAGATTGACGTGCTCGTCTCGACTACGGTGGTCGAGGTGGGCGTCGACGTGCCTAACGCCACCGTCATGGTCATCGAGAACGGCGAGCGCTTTGGATTGGCTGCCCTGCACCAGCTGCGCGGCCGCGTGGGCCGTGGCAGTGTGGCGGGCACGTGCCTGGTCTTGACGCACTCCAAGGGCAACGGCGGCGCAGCGGCGGCACAAGACCGTCTCCAGTCGCTCGAAAAGACCTCGGACGGCTTTACGCTCGCCCAGATGGACCTGCGTCTGCGTCACGAGGGCGAAATCCTGGGGTACCGTCAGCACGGTGGCGTGACCTTGCGCTTTGTGGACCTGGATGCCGATGAGGACCTTATCGAATGGGCCCATTTGGACGCGGTCGAGCTCTTGCGGTATGCTTGCAACCTTGACTCTGTGGCGACGCGCCCTCTACGCGATGCGGTCGCCATGCGGTATCGACACATCTTTAAGGAGGTCAGCGGAGGATGAGAATCATCGGCGGCGAATGGCGCGGTCGTAAGATCGAGGAGCCCCGTGGTCGCGATGTCACCCGCCCCACGACTGATCGCGTGCGCGAGGCGTGCGCATCTATGGTCATGTCGGCATTCGACTTCGATCTGGACGAGGTCCGCGTGCTGGATGCCTTTGGCGGCTCCGGCGCCCTTGGTATCGAGATGCTCTCTCGTGGGGCCCGCTCGCTCACGACGTTTGAGATCGATCGCAACGCCGCGCGGCTCATTACCAAGAATATCGAGTCGCTCTGCCATGACCGTGCGCGTTGGCGCGTGGTCACGGGCGACATGCTGACGAGTGCCTCACGCGGTCGTGTACCGGGCGGCCCCTTTGATCTGGTCCTGCTCGACCCGCCCTATGCTTTTGGTGCCGAGCCGGTCGAGGAACTGCTGCAGAATCTGGCCCAGCAGGGTCGGCGTGCGTCTGGCGCTTACGCCCTGTTTGAGCATGCCGCCGCCGATGCGGGCGCGCATCCGGCAGGCTTTGAGACTGAACGTGAGAAGCGCTACGGCATTACCTCGGTCGACCTGCTCCGTTGGGGCGGCGATGACGATGGTGAGGGCGATAGCGCCGGCACCGATGCTGACAACAATGATGCCACGACGTTTCAGGAGGACGCCCATGAATGACACCATCAACCGCGTGATC
>URTW01000167.1 GCA_900550815.1 uncultured Collinsella sp. | reverse complement strand
CAAGGATGTCGACAACGTCAACGCTAACGTGTACGTCAACGTCTCCGAGGCGCAGCGAACAATCACCAAGCTCGAGGCCAAGTCGTTTAGCGTTGCCAGTGGTACGTCCAAGCAGGATCTGTACGCCCAGATGCCCAAGCAGGTTGTGGCGACTTACTCCGACGGCTCGACCGATTTGCTCGACATTGACGTGTGGGATCTTTCTAACGTCACGGACGAGCTGCTCAGAGGAACCGGCACCGTGGAGATCACGGGTACGGTTAAGCTCAACGGCGCCAAGGTAACCTGCAATGTGACCGTGGTGGATCAGGATGCCCAGACGCCCGACCACGTCGAGCCGATCGATGTTGTTGAGATTGCGGACAATGCCAAGGTCAGCGACCTTATGGATAAACTGCCGTCCAAGGAGACGGTGGTCATGCAGGACGGCAAGACCAAGAAAGAGACGTCCGTTAAGTGGTCTCAGGTCGACAGCCTGGGCCGTGCCGGCACTGAGTTTGAGGTCACGGGTCTAACGGACAACGGTATGACCGTAAAGGTGAAGGTCAAGGTAACCGCGCATATTGTCGACATCGATGTCGCTGAAGACATTGTGGTCGTGCGCGGCACCAAGGCGGACGACGTTTTGGCCAAGCTGCCCGCCACGGTCACGGCGATTTACTCGGATGATACTGAGTCCGATGTCGACGTGAAGTGGGACACGAAGGGTCTATCCGACAAGGACTTTGCTAAGGAGGGCGAGGTCACGGTCAAGGGCAAGGTTGCCGGTACCGATCAAAAGGCAGAGTGCACGATTACGGTCGTGAAGAGCGATGCCGAGATTCCGGCGTCCGTTGAGCCTATTGCCGGAATTTCCGTTCCCGAGGGCGCATCGGCCGACGCTGTGCGTGATGCGCTCAAGGGCGTGAAGGCGACCGTTCGCATGAAGGACGGCAAGACGACGGCGGAGTCCGAGATCACTTGGACTGAGGTTCCTGCCGCGGCCGCCACGTACGGCAGCAGTGTCGTTGCCAAGGGCGTCACGAAGAATGGCAACTTGCCGGTCGAAGTTGTCGTCACCTCCACGACGACGATTAACAAGGTTGCCGAGGTGCCGCAGATCACGGTTGAGCGCGATGCCAAGGCCGACACCGTGACGGGGCAGCTGCCCAAGAAGGTCACCGTGACCTATTCCGATGGTCACACGGACGAGGCCGCGGTCACGTGGAATACGGATGGCCTGGACAAGCATCTTGCCGCCGTTGGCGAGTACACGATCGAGGGGTCCGTCGAGGGCGCGGCGCTCAAGGCGACCTGCAAGCTGGTCGTCGAGACGCCGGCAAGCGAGATTCCCGTGAGGCCTGCGACGTTCGCTCCCGTTGAGGTGTTTGAGGCAAGCTCTGCCGCCGATGTGCTGAAGGCGCTGCCCAAGAAGGTCTCCGTGATGATGAAGGACTACAGCCAGGAAGACTACGATGTCGATTGGGAGAATGTCCCCGCACTGGATTGGGGTGCCGATGACGTGACCGTGGGCGGTAAGGTTCGCAGTACGGAGCTTACAGTCAGCTGCATGGTACGCGTTAAGCCGCGCCCGGCAGCCAGCGGGCTTGTTATCGTTGACCAAAACGGCAAGGCTACGACTGCCGAAACCGTGCTCAAGGTAGAGCGCGGCAAGGCAATTGACCTTGCTGTCGCGGCGAGCAATGCAGCCGATGGCGCGCTGTTGCGTGGAACCGTGACGTGGGCTTCGTCCGACCCGACGATCGCTACGGTCGAGAACGGTAAGGTCAAGGCCCTCAAGAACGGAACCGTCGTCATTACGGCGACGATGCCCGTTGACGGCGACGCCGCGGCTATTGCGACGCTTGCCGAGGATGGCGCTGCGCCGGCGCCTCAGCAGCTCACTGCTTCGGTGACTGTCGAGGTTGTTGAGCCTGCTGCCGTGCAGAAGCCGACGAGCGGCAAGGATAACGGCGCCAAGCCCGAAGTCAAGGATCCTTCGGGCAAGAAGGATGGCAAGAAGGCCGCCAAGGGAAGCCTGGCCGAGACGGGCGACAACACTGCCGTGACCGTTGCGGCGCTTGGCGGAACCGGCCTGCTGGCGCTGATTGCCGCAGCGATTGAAAAACTGCGCCATCGCGCTAAGTAGCGTCGAGAGCGTAGTGCTTTAGGTCTCAAGAAGGCCTCCCGGTTCTCGTCGGGGAATCGGGAGGCCTTTCGTTTGACTGCAGGGCAGCTAATTTGGTACGGGGCATTTTTGACTACCCTGGTCCCCTTGGCAGTTGCGGTGAAATGGGGACTATTTTATGGGCTAGAAGCCTTAAGCAGTCCGTATTTCACCGCAATTTTGTTTTGGGGCGTGGGGTGAGGTTAGGCTAGGCGGACCGGAGCGTGGGGGTAAGCGTTGAGAATCTCGACGCCGTTCTCGGTCACCAGGGCTAGGTCTTCGATGCGGACGCCGGTGCGGCCGGGGAGGTAGATGCCCGGTTCGATGGAGAACGTCATGCCCGGCTCCACGACTTGCTCGTTGACCAGCGATACGTCGCCCGGTTCATGGTCCTGCAGACCGATCGAGTGACCCAGGCGATGCGTAAAGTACTTGCCGTAGCCAGCGTCCTCAATCACGTCGCGCGCAGCACGGTCCAGGTCGCACATGCGCACGCCCGGTGCGATGAGCGCCTCGGCGGCCTCGTTGGCGCAGCGCATGATATCGTAGATACGCGCGGTCTCCTCGTCCGGCTCGCCCCAAAAGAACGTGCGTGTCATGTCCGAGCAGTAGTTGTGATGACGCCCGCCAATGTCGAACAGCACCACGTCGCCGCGCTTGAGTGCCGTATCGTCGGGCTCGTGGTGCGGGTCGCCGGCGTTGGCGCCAAAGCTCACGATCGGCGGAAAGCTAAAGCCCTCGCAGCCGTGCTTGCGATACAGGCCGAGCATCTGGTCGGCAATTTCGCGCTCCGTCACGCCTTCATGGACGAGCTTGATCGCGTCGGCCATCACGGCGTCGTTGGCGGCGGAGGACATGCGCATGAGCTCCTGCTCAGTGGCATCCTTGTGGGTGCGCGCGGCGGTGACGGCAAAGTCACCCAGGAAAAACTCGCTTGCGGCGTGGCGCTCCATGAGCGGCATCAAAAAGCCGGAGCGCATGACGGTGTCGATGCCGAGCGGTTTGGTCGGATCGACCTCGCGAACGATGGCGTCGGTCACGACGTCGGTATCGGTGTGATAGGCGACGCGGGCATTGTCGTACTTGGGTAGCTGATGCAACGCGTTGACCAAGATCACGGGCTCGCTACCGCGTGCGAGCAGCACGCCGCAAAATCGCTCGAACATATCGGCATAAAAGCCGGTCAGGTAATAGATTGACCACGGGTCGTTTACGAGCAGCTGTGCGCCGGGGTGCTGAGCCTCGAGCGCATCGAGCACGCGCGCCACACGCTGGTCATCGACATGTGCCATACATCGTCCTTTCGCTAGGTTGCCACCATGGTATCCCCAATGCCAGGGTAGTCAATTTGCGTCGGGGCTATTTTGGCTGCCCCAATATGCCAGCTGATACTTATTCTGACCTCGAATAATTCGTCGACAGTCAAGGGTAGCTAAAATAGCCCCGTCCCAAATTAACTACCCTTGGGGTGGGTGGACTAAAGCTGTCCGGCGTCTTCGAGGAGGGCGTCCCAGATGGCGAGGGCGGCGGCTGCTTCGGCTACGGGGACGGCTCGGGGGACGATGCAGGGATCGTGACGGCCGTGGACCGAGAGCTCGGCATTTTCCATGGCGTCCATGTCCACCGTCTGCTGCTCGCGGCCAATGGAGGGCGTCGGCTTTACGGCCATGCGCCACATGACGGGCGCGCCGGTCGAAATGCCGCCCAGGATGCCGCCGGCGTTATTGGACTCGACCTCGATCTCGCCGGTCTCGGCATCAACGCGATACGGATCGTTGTTCTCGCTGCCGCGCATGGCGGCCACGGCAAAGCCCATGCCAAACTCCACGCCCTTTACGGCGGGAATGCCAAACGCGATTTGCGCGATGCGGTTCTCGATGCCGTCGAACATGGGGTCGCCTATGCCCGCGGGAAGCCCGTAAATGCCGCACTCCACGATGCCGCCGATGCTGTCGAGCTCGTCGCGCGCGGCCAGAATCTCCTCGCGCATGCGGCCGGCTGCGGCGGCGTCAATGCAGGGCAGGTCGTTCGTTAGGATCGCCTTGCGGTCGGCCGCGCGATAGACCATATCGTCCATCGGCAGGTCGGAGATACCGCCGATCTGC
>URTW01000166.1 GCA_900550815.1 uncultured Collinsella sp. | reverse complement strand
ACCGCGTAAGCTGTGCGTCATCGGGGCCAGTCTCACTGCCCGCGACGGACGCAACGGATATGCCGCCCTGCTCGTTAACGTCTCGCCTGAGGACCTTCCCAACGATGACCCGCTCGCCGGCATCGAGCTCCAGCGCGCCTGCGAGGCGGCCGCCTATCGCCTGGGCGGTTCCAACTGGAACGCACCGGCACAACTCGTCGGAGATTTCCTCGCAGGACGCGCCAGCAAGGCGCCCGGAAAGGTAAAGCCCACCTATCCGCTCGGTGTGACCTGGACGGCAATAGACGAAGCCCTGCCGCAGCATATCGTCGAGTCGCTCCGCCTGGGACTTCCCCTACTCGGAAAAAAGCTACGAGGCTACGACCGTCCCGATGCCGTTCTTACCGGCGTGGAGACTCGTTCGAGCTCACCGGTCACTGTCACCCGAGACCGAACGTGCCATGCCGTGTCGACCCCGGGCCTCTACCCTTGTGGTGAGGGAGCTGGATATGCCGGCGGCATCATGAGCGCGGCCACCGACGGCATCCGTTGTGCCGAAGCCCTGATCGCGGACCTCTAACGCACGAATTCCAGCGCGCAAAAGACACAGGCCCCGAGCTCCACAGGGAACTCGGGGCCTGTTCGCTATTTCTTAAACCGTGCACCCTGGCGTTTTCTGCCCGATGCGAACGTGGAACCCTTGCGGGCCTGCGAGCGTAAGCGCTCGATCGTCTCGTCCTCAGACGCACCCTCGAGCATCGCCCGAATCTGAACGACGGCATCGCGCAGGCGCGCCGCCTCCTCAAAGTCCATAGCGGCAGAAGCGTTACGCATATCCTCTTCCATGGTTTCGACGATCCGCACAAGCTCGTCATGCGGCAGTTCTTCCAACTGCTCCGCAAGTGTCTGCTCGGGCGCCACCGTTTCCGGCACACCGCCCTCGCCCGACTCATCGGGCGTATAGAATGCGCCATGGCCAAGAGAGTCGCCCTTCGAGCGTCCCTTGGAGCCCACAGTTTTTTCGGCCTCGGCAATAAAACTTGAGATGTCGTTGATGGCCTTGCGCACTGTCTTGGGCACAATGCCATGTTCTTCGTTATATGCCATCTGAATCTCGCGACGGCGCTGCGTCTCCTCGATGGCCTCTTTCATCGAATCGGTCACAACGTCTGCATACATGATGACTTCACCATCGGCGTTACGGGCCGCACGGCCAATCGTCTGAATCAGCGAACGGCGGTTGCGCAAGAAGCCTTCCTTATCGGCATCGA
Organism: uncultured Collinsella sp.; assembly: GCA_900550815.1. GTDB lineage: Bacteria > Actinomycetota > Coriobacteriia > Coriobacteriales > Coriobacteriaceae > Collinsella. The sequence goes on along the minus strand of URTW01000166.1, from coordinate 3,114 downwards.
GAATTGCCACCAGTGAGACCTCGGGGAGATCCAAGCCCTCGCGAAGCAGGTTGATGCCAACGAGAACATCGATCTTGCCCTCGCGCAGCGTTCGCAGGATCTCGACACGGTCCATTGTCGCCGTATCAGAGTGCATGTAATTGACCTTAATGCCCGCATCAAGTAGATGGTCGGTCAGGTCCTCGGCCATGCGCTTGGTCAACGTGGTCACCAGCACGCGCTCCTTGCGGGCAACGCGCTCGCGAATCTCGTCCTCAAGATCGTCAATCTGGCCGCGAACTGGACGCACGTCAATCTTGGGGTCGAGCAGGCCAGTCGGACGAATAATCTGCTCCACATCGTTTTGGCTCACCCGCAGCTCGTAGTCGCCCGGCGTGGCCGAAACATAGATAAACTGGGGTATCCTTGCCTCAAACTCATCGAAACGAAGCGGGCGGTTATCGAGCGCCGAGGGCAGGCGAAAACCGTGTTCCACCAGCGTCACCTTACGCGAGCGGTCACCTTCGTGCATGCCACGAATCTGCGGCACCGTCACATGGCTCTCATCGATGATGCAGAGCATATCCTTGGGAAAGTAATCGATTAGGGTAAACGGCGGCTCACCCGGCTTGCGACCGTCCAGATGACGCGAGTAGTTCTCGATGCCGTTGCAAAAGCCCATCGTCTCGAGCATCTCAAGATCATAATCGGTGCGCTGCTGCAGACGCTGCGCCTCGAGCAACTTGTCGGTCGCCTTGAGCTCCGCCACGCGCTTCTCGCACTCTTCGCTGATCGATTTCAGAGCCGCCTTGACCTTCGGCTTCTCGGTCACGTAGTGCGATGCCGGCCATACAGGGATGGCCTCGTACTCACGAAGCATCTCACCGGTGACCTCATCGATCTCGGCAATCAGCTCGACCTCGTCGCCAAAGAACTCAAACCGCAACGGATGCTCGGCATAAGGCGGATACACGTCGACAACATCGCCGCGCACGCGGAACGTGCCGCGTGCCAGGTCATAGTCATTGCGATCATATTGAATGTCGATAAGTGCATGGATAAAGTCATCGCGCTCGAGCGGCACCTTCTTGTCGACGTTTGGAGCCAGACCTGCATAGTCCTCAGGAGAGCCAATGCCATAGATACACGAGACCGATGCGACAACGATCACATCGCGTCGAGAGAGCAGCGATGCGGTCGCCTGATGTCGCAGCATCTCAACCTCTTCGTTAATCGAGGAGTCTTTCTCGATATATGTATCGCTTTGCGGCACATACGCCTCGGGCTGATAGTAGTCGTAGTACGAGACGAAGTAGACCACAGCGTTGTTGGGAAAGAACTCTTTGAGCTCGCTCGCAAGCTGAGCGGCGAGCGTTTTATTCGGAGCCATGACCAGCGTCGGCTTTCCCAGGGCCTCAATAGTCTTTGCCATCGTGAAGGTCTTGCCCGAACCAGTCACGCCCAGCAAAACCTGATAGCGGTCTCCGTCCCTCACACCCTGCACAAGCGACTCAATGGCTTTAGGCTGAGAGCCTGCAGGATCATAGGGAGACACGACCTTAAACGGCACGTCAGAGCCTTCAACGCCAAAGCGCTTAAGTTCACCACCAACGCGTTCTACTTCAAATTCCGCCATGGATACTCCTAACTCATATATCTGCAGTATACGCAGGCGGCAGGCATAGTCCTATACGAACCGATCGGGATAGAGGGTCTTGTAGCGAACCAAGGCATTATTGACACGAATCAGATACGCCTGCGTCTCGGGAAAGGTGATTGCATTATGAAGCGACGTACTCTGCTGCGCCCATCCGTCGACATTGCCCATGCCGGCGTTATAGGCGGCAATGGCACTGTCAGTCGACCCGTTAAAATACACTAGAAGATACGAGAGATACGCACAGCCAAACTCGATATTCGTAGCCGGATCGTTAAGGTTGTCGGCCGAATACTCGCCACCGTCGACAAGGCCCTTGGCGATCATATCCTGGGCAGTCTCGGGCATCAGCTGCATCAATCCCTGAGCACCCTGATTCGACTCGGCCTCGGGATCCCAATTCGATTCAGACTTAATGACAGCGCACACCAGATACGGATCCAGATTATGCGAAATACTGGATTGCTTTACATACGCCTCGTAGTCAATCGGATACAGCGGCTTAAAGAAAGCGGCAGGAGCATACGAGTAAACGAATGAGATACGGCCGAAGGCAAAAACGGCAACCAGCGGTATAAGGCGATACCACGTAAGGAAACGTGTCTTAGGCATCGGCCTCCTCCTTATCCACTACATCCCCGAACCCATGGCGCGAAAGCCATGCGTCCAGTTGTTCAAAGAGCGAGTTATCGTCTGCCGCATTGTCAATCACAGTTGTAGCGAGATTGCACAGCGCAGACTCTTCGGGCTGGCAAGCAGAACGGGCATCGAAATCAGATGGCTCCATGCCACGTTGAATAGCGCGCTCGCGACGAACTGACAAAGGGGCGCTGATGACCAGAATTTCATCAGCCAAGCCAAATGCATCCTCAAAACCAGTCGGAGCAGAAACCTCGACCACTGCAAAGCGATAACGAGGAGATGAAACCGTACAACAAACCGGATCGAGAATCCTAAGCGAAAGCTGTTCAATCAGAACGGGATGCACGATGCCATTGAGCCGTGCGACCGAATCAGGAGAAGCGAAAGCTCGAGAAGCGAGGATGCTGCGGCGAATGCCGCCTTCCTCATCCAAAATGTCCCAACCGAATTCATCCGCGAGAGCATTGACGATATCAGAGCCCGGCACATACAGCGATTTTGCAAGCTCATCCAGATCGATTAGCATAGCGCCACGAGATTCGAAATAGCGGCAGGCAGTCGACTTACCCGAAGCAATATTGCCCAAGACAAATACGGTAAACATCAAGCCCTCCCTAACGCCAATGCGAGTAATTATCGCTCAAATACACTAGAAGAACTCAAAATACAGCCAAACAGTAAGAGCGAATACGGGGGAGCTAGGTCCCAAAGTACAACGTGTATATAACGCAAAAAGGGGGCGGCCGAGAGGCCTCCCCCTACTCAGATCAAGCGTACGGCACGGTTCCGTCCCCCGCTCAACAGAGCCCACGCCACCACCAGGCAGACCCAGACCT
>URTW01000165.1 GCA_900550815.1 uncultured Collinsella sp. | reverse complement strand
CCGACCAGTCAGGCAGATGCCTCGGGGGGATCTGTAGGAAAGAATTGCTCGGGCGCTTCCTGGAACTCCTCGTAGGCCTCAAGCGATGCCTGGTCCCAACCAGCGGTCGGCAGCACCTTCTTGCCCAGCTGCTTGCGCAGCTCCGAGAGCACAACGCCCGGCTCCACGCGCAGCAGAAATTGGCCTTGTTCATCGCGGCGAAGGCCCAAGTAGCGATTCATACGGGAAGTATTGAGGATATGCCCGCCGTGGGGCACGGCACCGGCGGCAAGGCCGGTTCGGGCGCCCTGAGCCGTTACCGGGACACACTCGGCATGGAGCTTTTCCAAAATGGTGCGGACCTCGTCTTCCGTCGTCGGAAACGAGATGCTCGAGGCCTCGCCCGATGCGCGAGACTCATCGCGACCATACTCTTCGAACTCGTCGGTGAAGGGTTTAATGGTTGCAGACACGCGAACTCCCCCTTTAGCTAACTACAGTGTTTGCAGGGAGATGTTACCGCATCGTTTCGTCGACGTGTTCGAGACCGTCTCCATAATTGGCGATTTTTACGTTCGTGCAATTCGGCGAACGGCAAGGCTTCCTCGGCAGACGATGCTTTTGACACATATGGCCCCGCCGTCGCCGACCGCGCGATTGTCGCTCGAAAAAAAGTTGGAGTATTTTTTGCCGCCTTTTACCTGCGGAGACGCCAATCCGTCAAGCATTTGGTCAGAAATTGGTCAAGTAGCGGCTGATACGGTCGGCGTCGACAGCCAAAACCGATAGAAGTTTTGGCCCCAGAAGCAGGGAGGTTCCCATGGCATATTACTGGCCCCAGTACGGCATCGCCATCGAAGTCGACGACGATCCCCATCTCCTGCCTTTCGACGAAGAGGCATTCCCCGATACGACGGTCTACCACGTTACCACCGATGTGATCTGCGACCCCGAGTCGTTCTCGGCGCTCGCCCACCACATCGCGCATATCCACGACATCGAGCTCCCTCCCGACTTCGACGAGCTCGTCTACTCGCGCCGTCTGATGCTTCACATGCTCTTTGGAGCGGACCCGTCCACCTTTGCGCGCATCTATACCGCCAAGGATGCCGCATGAGCGCGAAGAAGCCACCCCACTTTGCAGGCCTGGGGCATCGCAGGAAGCTCATCGTTGCCTGCCTGGCCATCGTCTGTGCCCTTGTCGCCGTAGGACTATACGCTTGGCAGTCGCAGCCCGTACCCGAGGCGGGCGCTTCGGTCACGACGGCCGAGGGCAAAACGCGCCGGGAAATCCAAGATGAGCTCGACGCCATCGTCCGCGACAACATGATGACGATTTCGGTCGCGCCGGTCGCTCAGCTGCAGGAGGACGGCAAGCTGCGCGTCAACGTGCAAAACGTCCAAGACAATAAATTTCCCCAGCGATTCCGCGTCATCCAAAACGACGAGACCATGTACGAATCCGGTGTGGTCGAGACCGGCAAGACAATCGAGACGTGCCCCGCCGGCGACATCAAAGAAGGCGAGGCGTACATCGAGATCCAGGCACTCGATGCCAAGACCCTCGACAGCCACGGCAATCCGACACGTGTCAAGGTACGAGTTGAGCAAGCCGAGAACTAGCCTTCCGGCCGACGCGGCACCGCATGCAATTCACCAGCATTCGTCCAATCATCGCGGGGACGGCCCGCGGCGAATAGAAAGGAACGACCATGGACATCACCAGGAACATGAACGGAGTCAGAGCGCTCGTCGTGGGCACAGGGCTCGCGCTCGCGCTCGCAATGGGCGCCGCCCCGACGCCAGCTATGGCAGCCGGGCGCGTTGGAACCACGAAGGTAATGGTCAGGACCGAGATCGACAACGTAGAGTTCAAAGTTCCCACGGTTATTCCCTTCGTCGCCAAGGCCGACGGCACGCTTCAGGGCCCCTCAGAAGACGCGACCACCATCGACAATCATTCGGCCTACGGCATCCATGTCACCAACATGAAGATCGACGCCATGAACACCTGGACCATTGCCGCCGACGCCTAGGCCGGAACCGCGCAGAACTCCATCGACTTTAAGGTCGGCCCCGACGGCGCGCTCCAGAACGCCAGCGCCGCAATGCAGGGGACGGGCCTCGCTCTTTCCAAGAATGCAGCCTTCGACATGGGCTACCAGGGCATTGCCGGCGGCACGGACAAAATCAAGCTCAAGACAAGCGGAAACGTCGCCCGCGTCACGCGCGACATCTTCCGCGTAACCGGCGAAGGCGATCAGGTTGCGACGATCACCTGGACGGTCGAGCCCGGTGCGCACACGGCATAAGGCCGTCGCCCTGGCCGCCGCCGTCAGCATCCTAGCGTTTGGGCCAGCCATGGCCTTTGCCCAGCAAGAACAGGCGCAGGCCGCCACGCAAGTGACGGTCAACCTCTCGGAGCTCGACCGCGGCGACCGCGAGGAACCGTTGGCGCAGACAGGCGATGGACGATGGCTCTTGGCAGCAGGCGCCACAGCAGCAGGCGCAGGAACCGCCGGCCTCGGTCTGCACATCAAACGCAGCCAGAAACAAAACATGGACAGGCCGCACTAAATTAGCTAAGGAGACCCCATGGCATCGAAGAACCTTTTGCCCGTCGTCGCACTCTGCGGCGCGCTCGCAACCGGAACGCCTGTCGCCGCTTGGGCGACTCCCGCCATGGCGGACTCCTTACCAGCAGCCCTAAGTTCCGCACCAAATCCGTCGAGCGCCATTGCGTGCGAGCGTTTTTCGATCGCACAGGCCGCGATCTCAACCTCGGGATGCCTTCGTCGTAATACGGACGGCTCGATAGTCGTGGATATCAAGCGTTCGAACAAGGCAAACGGCTCCCAGGCGGGGTGCGCCGTCTGCATGTGGCGCTCGGTTGTGCTCGATGCGGATGGCGATCCATGCAATTTAGAGCTGCGCATCGACATCGCTTCGGTCGATGACTCGGCGAACGGAGCGAAGGTCGCCTTCGACGGTACGTTTTTTGAGAAAGGAGGCGGTATATGTCTGGGCTGCGCCGCCGCGAATGCAGACGGCACGCAGCCCACCCTCTCATTCACGACATCGTTGCGACTGACCAAAGCCGACACCGATGCCATCGCGGCGGGAGAAGCGTCCCTGCTGTTCTACGCCGTCAGCACCAAAGACACAGACGCTCATTTCGAGAAGCCAGCCGGATCACTCAGCCTTACACGAGGGATAGAGACAGGCCCTATTGAAATCGATGCCCACGCGCAAAGCAGGCAACGCATTCTTGCCGACCCGGCGCTTCTCGAAATGGAGTGGAACGGATCAGGAGCCATCGGAATTCTCCCCTCCGCGCTTGACGCCAAGACGCTCCCCTCAAACGACGAACCCATCAACGCAACCATACAAGAAGAGAGCGCGGACAAAGAAGCAGGTGCGGGCGACACGCCGTCGCCGACAAACAGCGTCCCAGCTTCTTTCGAAGCATCGAATGAGCCCGCTGCCGTTCCAAACGACCCCGAGCTCGCGGACAGTCTGGGGCTTGCTGATCCTCAAGAAATTGATGAGGGTAACTGCTGCGTGCTTGCCGCGCTCGACCACACAGAGGTCATCGACGCTGCGAACATCGAAGTTGCCGCCGCCAATCAGCCCGTCCGCAAGTCGGCCATCATCGCATTTCCCGAATCCATCGAAGTCGTCTTTTTGCCATCGGGCGAGGTCGTGGCCCCAACACTGCTCACCTTGTTGGGCGCCAAGAATACTCGAAACGAAATTAAAAAGGTCACGGTTGTCGAACCTGCAACCACCGCCAAGCTGCGTCTATACGCCGTTGCCCCAGACGGAGGCAAGACCTTGGAATTCGATGGCGACACACTCCTCGCCTGGCGACGTCTGGACATTATGCAAGACGTCTCGTATCAGATCGAACTCGAAGGGTTTGATCGTGCCCGCGATGCCAATATCATCGCCGCGGCTATTGAATCCCCACAGCGGCTTATGACGCTGCGCTTTGACTACTATCCCTATGTCCCGACAACCACCTGAGGCTTAAATGCTGCGCACCATTCCTAATACCACTTATATAACGTATTAGATGAGTCGCGATGTACCTCGCATTCCACTCTGCTACGATTGCCACGTTGGCATCAATACGGGAGGGCTCATGCCGGGCTTGGGAACAATCATCATCGTTGTGCTTTTAGTTGCGGGCGGTCTTTTGGGATTAGCGGGCGGCCGCTTCATTACACCGCGCATTCAAGACACACTCATGAAAGCATCGGGGCTGTGCGTCCTGTTTATCGGCCTGGGCGGCACCATGCAAAAGATGCTCCTAATCGATGGGGAGGCGCTGGCGACCACCGGTACCACCATGCTCATTGTCTCGTTCGCCCTCGGCTCGCTCATCGGCG
>URTW01000164.1 GCA_900550815.1 uncultured Collinsella sp. | reverse complement strand
GCTCCCGCTCCGGCGCCCTCCGCCGCTCCTGCGGCCGGCGCAGGGACCTGCAGCTGCGGCGCCACCAACTCCGGCAAGTTCTGCTCCGTGTGCGGTAGTCCCGCACCCGCCTCGGCACCGGCCAAGTGGTTCTGCCCCAACTGCGGCAGCGAAAACGGCGGCAAGTTCTGCAGCAACTGCGGAACGCCCAGGCCCTAGCGCCCCTAACTGGTAATGAGCGGGGGATCCGCCACCCCCGCTGCCTTCTATGGGTTTCGTTCGATGAAGGAGGACACCATGAAGACAACGTTCAAAAAATCCGTACTCGCATTCCTGACATGCGTCCTGGCGCTCGCCTTTGCCCTGACGGGCTGCAGCGGCGGCGGCAAGGACCCCAAGGCCAACTTCGTCGGCAGCTGGGAACTCTCGGGTGGAACCGTGGATGGCGAAGAGCTGACCGATGAGTACATGAAGATGCTCGAGGATTGGGGTGTCCACTGCGTCCTGATTCTCGATGAGGACGGTACAGGCGCCCTCGACCTGTTCCTTGAAGTCGTCGACCTTAAATGGGAGGCAAAGGACGCCACCACCGTAACCATCACCGCCGAAGATGAGTCGCACGACATGAAGCTCAAGGACGGCAAACTCATCCTCGAAGAAGATGACGGCAATCTTGTCTTTACCAAGTCCGACAAGGACCTGTCCGGTACGGTGAAGAAGGATCGCGAGGCGGCCGAGAAGGAAGAGGAGATCGATGAGGCCGTCGAAGACGACGATGTCCAGAACGTCGAAATCTCCCCCGCCGTCACCGTCGCCGATGACGATCTGTGCACCATCACCATCACCGAGAAGTTCAAGGACGACTGGGGCGACATCGGCTTTGTCGTCAACATCACCAACAAGAGCGACAAGGACCTGACCTTCTACGCTCCTTCCGGCAAGACCAACGTCAACGGCACCATGAAGGAACCCTGGTTCTCGGCTAACCTGATGCCCGGCACCAGCGCCACCGAGGAATTCACGTTCTCGAAGGGCACGCTCGATAGCCTTGACGACCTCGTCAATACGACCATCGGCATCGACGCCTACCTGACCGATTCCTACGAGGACGTCGCTTCCTACACCGCGACCATCGCATAACGGCACGTAACATCCGCCGCGGATTGGCGGACACATCCGCGCACATGCCAGGCGGGGCCGCAGGAGTTGATCCTGCGGCCCCGCCGCTTTATGCCGATGCGTAACGAGCGCTAGCGCTCCATGTTGGGAACGATGCTGCCCTCCGTTACTGCGCGCACGGCCAAGCGCATGATGTTGTCGTAGCCGGTCTTATTGAGAATCTCCGAGATGCGGCGTTTGATGGTGCCCTCGCTCATAAACAGCTCGGCCGCGATCTCGCGGCGGCTTTTACCCTCGCAGGCAAGGCGCAAGATCGACAGCTCGACATCGTCGAGGGCCGCCGTGCCCGAGAAGATGCTCTCGGGCGGCTTGGGAAACGTGCAGTAACCCGCCAGCGTGGAGCGCATCACGGCGAAAAGCTCGTCGATACCGACGTTCTTGTACACAAAGCTGTCGACGCCCGCCTCGCGTGCCTGGTCCACAAAGGTGATTTCGGGCATACCCGTCATGATAATGACGCGGCACTCGGGCAGTTGTTCTTTGATGCGCGCCGCCGCCACGATGCCGTTGGAATCGTGCTCGGTGCACACGTCCATCAGTATCATGTCCGGGCGCTCCTTAAGCACAACGTCCAAGGCATCCGAGGCGTCGGCGATCGCGGAAACAACGGTCATATCGGGCTGGTCGCCAACGGAGCGCGCCAGACTCTCGCGCAAGATAGCCTGGTCTTCGACGATTAACACGCGGATCATGAGCTTCTCCTTTGGACCGTGGCGTTGGAGGCGAGCGGGATGGACACCGCGAGCGTAAAGGGCGGGGCGGCGTGGACTTCCAGGCTGCCGCCCAGATTCTGTGCGACATGCCTCATACCAGGGATACCCGTTCCCTCCCGATACGATACGGGTGCAGGCGCGCCGTCGTTAGAAACGGTCATCCGCGCAACAGTGCCGTCTTCCGACGTCTCCTGCCGCAGGCGCACATGGACCTGATGGGCCTGCGCATGCTTGGTAGCATTGGTCGAGGCTTCGCGGATAATCTGCAGAAAGGCTGCGGCGACACGTGCGTCGCTTGGCAGCTCGCCCTCCACATCGATCTGCACGCTCACCAGGCCAAAGGCATGGACGATATCGCCCAGATGCTCTGTCGGAACGGTGTCGCCCCCACTGCGCAGATCGGCAGCGATTGAGCGCAGCAGCGGGTCGATCTGCTCGAGTGACTCGTCATCCAGGCGCCCCTCCTCCAGATAACGATGGAGGATGGACAGGCGCTGCCCGATCACGTCGTGCACGCGAGCGCGCATACGCAGATAGGCCGCATTGTCAGCAACTTTTTTGACTTCTTCGATCTGGGCTTGGAGCTCTTGGCCCGCAAGCTCAAGCAGGTGGTTGGCTTGCGCCAGGCGATCATGAGCATGCGCATACTCTGTTACATCCAGGCCGATAATGCGCTCAAAGAGGCGGCCCGAAACCATAACGTCATCGTGCACAAACAAGCGAATCTCGGCGGGAGAAACCTCGACCACCGCCCGCGCCTCACCAAAGCGGTCCAGATTAATCCGCACACGGTTCTGGCTGCTTTCGGGCATTTGCATGCTGAGTTTGCGCAGGTCGTTCCATGTGCCGCTCATATCGCCTAGGTCGGTGGGCATAGAGAGTTCCACCAGGTTTCTGCGCATGCAGCGGTTCATGAGCAGCGGACGGCCCCTCGGGTCCAGATACAGGATGCCCACGGGAATCACGTTGATGGTCTCGATCGTCGAGAACGCGGTGATGTCCTCCTGGCGGTTACGGACGTCCATCAAGAGCGCCGCGATGGAACGGAACAGGAAGAACGCTCCCTCTGCGATAAGGACAACGGTCCACGCCGAGCCCATGGCAAAAACCACCGGCGGTGTAACGGCGACAACAAGCAGCAGCTCGACCAGCATGACGGGGCGACGATGGCGCACCATAAGCACCACGCCATAGGCAAAGATCGCGGCATTGAGCCACAACGCTCCGCCCATTGCCCTGGCGCAAACGTCAAGCGGCGCCACCAGATACGAGCCAGACGACGCGAACAGGATAAGCGCCGAAACCACCAGGTGGAGCACGAGGCTCGCCTCGTAGGCGCAAATCACCTTACGGTTATAGGACGAGCGGCGCGATGAAATGAGCGGGACGTGGATCGTCTGCAGACACGCAGCCAGGGCAAAGACAACATCGAGCGCAACGATTTGGGGAAGGATGAGCGAAATCTGCATCGTCACTCACCCGCCCTCGGCATCAACACGATCATACGCAACTGGCCGGGTTCGCCCTCAAGGCGGTATGCCACGTTGCGCCTTTGCAGAGCGCTTTCGAGCTCTTGCGCAGCGGGCGTCTGCGAAAGATCTGCATCATCGTTGGAAAAAAGCGTGGCGCGCAGCTCGACACTGCATCGGTCATGGTCGCCCAAGTGATACATAAGCGCCGGATGGTCGGTGGTGTAGGCAAAAAACGCAAAGTCATACACGCAGTCGTACAGGGCGCTTACCGTACTGGCGTGCATCGGGCGCCGTATGGCGATAATCGAGGCGCAATCGATATCGATGGTGCGCAGGTCGCTTGCGAGCTCGTTGGCAATGAGCTGAATGCGGTCGCGATCAAAACCGCTCTCCCCGTGCTGTGCCAACGTGAGCGACCCCTTGCGCTTGCAATAGGCGACGAGCATCTTGGCGCGCTGCAGCATGCGGTAGCGCTCGTGCGAAGACGCTTCGTCGGTCAACGGCGGCAGCGAGCTCAGCAGGTCGTACATCCCTTCGAGCGCGCGGGCAAGCGCTTGATCCACGTCTTGGACCAGCAGGGTCTCGGCCTCTTGATCTGCCAAATGCGTCTTAAGGTCGTAGTCGGCGGCGAGCAGCTCGTTTTGACGCTGCAGCTCCATGCGACGATGTGCCAGTTCACGGTTAAGCTCGTTGAGATCCGACACGTCTTGGGCAAGCAGGGCCGATCCGCCCAGCAGTGGGAAGGCACGGTACATTACATCGGGATCGGACGCCACGGCATAGGCATGGGCGCGGCCGTGCTCCTGGACCCGCAACTCCTCGCGCACGCCCACCGGCATTGGCTTTGACACTGGCGTGGCATAGACTTCCTGCAGGTCGCGCGTTAGAACTTTGAGGTCAAGCGGCAAGGTGTCGAAGATGCCGGCGATGTCGTGATATGACGGAATGACACCGCAATCGAGACAGATTTCCATCGCCACCACGCACAAGACGCTATAGATGAGCGAGAAGTTGAGCCTCCATGCCCAGGGCACGCGCAACGCATATGAGATGGCAA
>URTW01000163.1 GCA_900550815.1 uncultured Collinsella sp. | reverse complement strand
GCTCCATCCCCCTTCCCTCCCTTCTCTCTCCCTCAACAAACTCACCCCCCCCCCCCGGCCGGGCCAGGTCACGTCACCAAAAAACGCCCGTGCGCTCGATGGATTCGGATGCCCGACAGAGGCTCCTTATGGCTGCTTCCTTCCGGACCTGACCAGATTCGGAACATGTCGTCATCCGAACCCATCGAACGCGCTAGGCGCTCGGTATATCTTACCTGCTCCCGCCCGCCAGAGCAAGGTAGCTAATTTGGGACGGAGCTTTTTTGACTACTTTTGCAGCCCGATTGCCAGAGCAGCCAATGAGTAGTCAAAATAGTCCGATCCCAAAATGACCGGCTTGGTGCCGCACCACAGAAAGGGCCCATCTACTACGTTTAGGCCGCAGGGGTCAACCATAGCCGGCTTTTCGAAAATCGGCAAGCTTTCTACCTGCGGTTTTGTTTTTGCAAATTCCGGGATGGTCGAAGGTGGCCGGTTTAACGTAGTAGATGGTCGCATTTCGTGGCAAACGGTCCGACCCAAGGCACAAGGCGGCCAACCTCGAATGGCCATTCTCGAAGTTGCGGTGGAATACGGACTGAATTGGCCCCTTAAAGGCAAAAACGCTCCGTATTTCACCGCGACTTATCGAGGGGATGGGTTTTAGATACGGCCAAGGTCGTAGGATCGAGCGGCCGCTTCGCCGGCGCAGATGAGGTTGGTTGTGGCTTCTTGCGGATCGAGTGCCTGTTCCAGGCCCATGGGTTTGCGGCAAATCGGCAGTACAAGGTCGATGCCTTGCCCATACACCGCATCCAGGTTATCAGCGCGACCGCCCACGACAGCAATCACCGGCTTGCCATATCGCTTCGCACGACGGGCCACACCCACCGGTGCCTTACCGGCGGCGGACTGCTCGTCCATATTGCCCTCGCCCGTTATGACCAGGTCGGCATCGCGCACGCGCTCGTCAAACCCAATCAGATCGAGCACCGTCTCCACGCCCGAACGCAACTCGGCGCCAAGTGCCAACAACGCGGCGCCCAGACCGCCAGCGGCACCGGCGCCGGGCACACCGAGCACCGATCCGAATGTCCGCGCGCCCTCGGGCACGCGCAATAGCCCCTGCTCACGCGCCTCGACAATCGTCGCATCGAGCAGGCGGCCGTAGCCGACCATCCAGCCGTCGTACTTGCCCAGGACCTCGGCATCCCCCGTCGGCAGACCCTTCTGTCCACCGAACACCGCTAGGGCGCCTCGGCGTCCCACGAGCGGATTCTCGACATCAGAAAGCACCACGACACGCACCCCATTCAGCGCCCGAAGCGCCGGTGCCAAATCGATACCCACCACGTGTTCGAGGCCAGCAAGACCGGGGGCGACATCGCAGCCCTGATCATCGACCACACGCGCGCCCAGCGCCTGCAGCATGCCGGCGCCGCCATCGTTGGTGGCACTGCCGCCCAAGCCAATATAGATCGTCTTTGCACCCGCACGAACCGCGCCAAGTATGAGCTCGCCCACGCCATAGGTCGAAGCCGCACGCGCCGCCGATTCCGTGCAGGGCGAATACCCAATACCCGCCGCCTCGGCCATCTCAATTACAGCCGACTCGCGCTCGACATCCACTAACATCCGGGCAGGCACACCATCGCCAAAGGGTCCCGCAACCTCGCAGGTCACAAGCTCACCGCCGCACGCGGCAACGGCATCGAGCGTCCCCTCACCGCCATCTGCCAGCGGCAAAGCGTTCAGCTCGGCATCGGGCCACACATGGCGCATGCCCTCGGCAACCGCCGCCTCCGCCCGTGCACTCGACACGCTGCCCTTAAAGGAGTCGATCGCCAGCAGCACACGGCGGGGCCGGCGGCGCGCAGGACCAAAGTCAGCCACCGTGCCAGCATCCTCACCGGCACCTGAAAGCGCTGCGGCGTGAGCGGCGTGTGCCTCAAGATCGGCCCCACAACCGCAATCAGCGCCGCCCGCTCCGCGCAGACCGCCAAAATAGCTACTCAGCAGCTCGCGGCATTCATCCGCCAGGACCCCAGCCGTCACGTTAAACCGATGATTCAGGCGCGAGTCGGCATTCAAATCGTATAGGGATCCCAACGCGCCCGCCTTGGCATCAGCCGCGCCATACACGCAACGTCCTACGCGCGCGTTAACCATAAGCCCCGCACACATGCAGCAGGGCTCGAGCGTCACGTAGACCGTGCAATCGGAAAGGCGCCAGCGGCCGAGCGACCGAGCGGCAGCACGCAGGGCCGCAAACTCGGCATGAGCCGAAGGATCCTGGTCGAGCTCGCGCCGATTGTGCGCCCTCGCGACGATCTCACCGTCGCGCACCACTACGGCTCCGATGGGCACCTCGCCCACCGCCGCGGCGGCTCGCGCCTCCGCCAACGCCTCGCGCATGAACTTCTCGTCGATTTCGGTGATTGTCATCGTTCGCCTTCCCTGTTGCAAATTCAAAACGATGCTATCATTACGACTCACGGAGAGATGGCAGAGCGGTTGAATGCGGCGGTCTTGAAAACCGTTGAGCGCGAGAGCGTTCCGGGGGTTCGAATCCCCCTCTCTCCGCCACTTTAGTGATTCACCGGCGTCATGGTCCGCTCAAACAGTGCATCGACCACGTCGGCTATCTCGGGTCGACGCTCCAGATCGTGGCCCGATTCCCACCATATCGTGAAAAGTCGAATAATACCGCCGGCGACAAACTCAGACGTCGTCTCGAGTGACACGGGGGCCAGGGCATCCTCGGCAAGCACGTTCATCACACGCTCGCGGATGGAGCGGGCAATGCGGTCGCAAATAACGTTGGTCAACATGCCCGACATGCTGCTTGCCAAAATGTTATCCATGAGCTGCTCGTGCGTCAGAATCAAATCCATGGCATCGTCCAAAATCGCGTGCCGAAGCGCGCGCACGTCCTCGGCGGATACCGCGCCGGCCTCATCGGGCTGTTTTTGCGGCAAGCCCGACATGAGCTCATCGATATAAAAGGCAAAGTAATCGTTCTTGTCGCGAAAGTGCTTGTAGAACGTCGTGCGGCGAATCATGGCGCGGTCACACAGCATGGCAACCGTCAGGTCCTCAAAACGATGCTCCTCGAGAAGCTCGGTGAAGGCATCGAACAGGGCGCGGTAGGTTTTCTTAATGCGAAGGTCCACTGGTATCGCCATCCTCAGGGCAAAGACAACACTCGTCAATCTGTCGCATATCTTACACCTGTACCTCGCGCGCTTTGCCCCGGTGCCGACCCCGCCGAAAACATAACGCTTGCCGGAAAGTTCGGCACGGCAAAACGTTGCGGGTATACTAGTAGCGTTATACCAACGGCAGCTGGCGCATGCCGCCGCGGCCATTCGAAACGGAGACATCATGATTACCGTCATCATCGGCATCGTTGTTGTCATTGTGATTGTCTGCGCCATCGCCGGCATCTACAACAACATGGTCACCAAGCGTAACCGCATCGATAACGCCTGGCAGAACATCGACACGCAGCTGCAGCGCCGCAACGACCTGATCCCCAACCTGGTCGAGACCGTCAAGGGCTACGCCAAGCACGAGCAGGAGACGCTCTCCGCCGTGATCAGCGCGCGTAACACCGCCGTCAAGGCCACCACGCCCGAGGCCAAGATGGAAGCCGACAACGTGCTGACCGGTGCGCTGCGCCAGCTCTTCGCCGTAGCCGAGGCCTATCCCGATCTTAAGGCAAACACCAACTTTACGCAGCTGCAGGCATCGCTCGAGGATACCGAGAACAAGATTAGCTATGCACGCCAGAGCTACAACGATTGCGTGCTCAGCTACAATAACGCCATTCAGACGTTCCCGGCTGTCATCTTTGCCGGCATCTTCCAGTTTAAGGAGCGCCAGGGCTTCGAGGCCGCCGAAGCAGCCCGCCAAGCACCGACCGTCAAGTTCTAGTAGTTTGACAGCGCATCCTTAATTGGCCAAATGCATAAACCGCCCCGTCGAATGCATACTTCGACGGGGCGGTTTCCTTTTTCGCGAAGGTCCCCCTCTAAGCGCCGTGCATTTTTAGGAGTATTCAACATAATCAAAGGCTTCGGGCGCCACGATAAATGCCAAAGACCGCGAATATCCCTGCAAATCAAACGCTGTCAGCCCATAACCCCGCCCATCATCCGTAGAAAACATCGAGAAATCCCGATTTTTTGCCCGAGGTCGGTATGCAGGGGCCTTCGATTGCAGAATACTCGCAAAAATGCACGTCGCCACCGCCCCCACATGGCACGAAGCAAAGCAAAAGCGCGGCCTAAAAGGCCGCGCACCATCTTTATTCAGATTAATCATTGCCCGTTGTGACATCGCCGAACCCGCAGGGCAGAGAACAAGTTCCCTCCCGGCGCACTCCGCAGGACGCAAGAAGCCCTCGCCGCACGAAGTGCGCAGCGAGGGCTACTTGCATGACCGAGGACGCGCCGGGAGGGACCATGTTC
>URTW01000162.1 GCA_900550815.1 uncultured Collinsella sp. | reverse complement strand
CATTGATCTCGCAGATCTGGTCAGTCTGGATGCCGCCTTGGTGGTCGAAGTCGCTCATGCCGATGCCGGCTAAGCGAACATGCATGCCTTCTTGCCAGATGTTGTCGAGCAGTTCGAGTGCAGCCGCCACGAAGATGTTCTCATCGTCGGTTGGATGAGGCAGCCGGCGCTGTGCCGTACGCCCGCTTCCATACGAATACTTGAGCTTGAGCGTTACCGTGGCACCCGTCAGCCCCTGACGGCGCAGACGGCGTCCCACCGACTCACCCAGCAGCGCAATCGCCGCCTCAATATCCCCACGCTCAGTCAAATCTTTCGCAAAGGTGCGTTCATTACTGACCGACTTGACCTCACGCTCCTCATCGAGACTCGTGACTTCGGAGATTTCGAGTCCCAGCGCACGCTGGCGCATGCGTTCGCCGTTGACGCCAAAAATAGAGGCCAAGGTGGATTCCGGTGCACGTGATAGCTCGCCGAGGGTGTAGATGCGCATGCGGCGCAGTCGCTCCTCGGCCGAGCGCCCGATGCCGCTCATGGCAGATACCGGCAGCGCGGCCAAAAAGCGCTGCTCGGTTCCGGGGCGCACGATGGTCAGCCCAAACGGCTTATCCCGCTCGCTTGCGATCTTTGCGACCGTCTTGTTGCAGCCCACGCCAATGGAGCACGTCACTCCCAGCGCTGCCACGCGGTCGCTTATACGCCGCGCAACCAGCAGCGGGTCTTCGGGCGCAACGCGACCCGGTGTGATATCGATAAAGGCTTCGTCGATGGATACGCGCTCAACGCGCGGGGTCTCGTCGGCGAGAATCGCCATGACCTGCGCGCTCACCTCGCGGTAGCGATCAAAGTGCCCGTGCGTCCAAATGGCTTGCGGGCACAAGCGCCGCGCCTCGGCCGAGGCCATGGCAGAGTGCACGCCAAAGCGACGCGCCTCATACGAACACGTGGACACGACGCCACGCGAATCGGCATTGCCACCCACGATGAGCGGCTTTCCGCGCCATTCGGGATGGTCGAGCATCTCCACGCTCGCAAAAAACGCATCGAGGTCCATCAGGCCCACCGCCGGACCCGTCCAGGGAGGCGGCGTGACGCCCATGGCATCCTCATAACCGTATGTATGTTCGCGTCTTTCCATGTCATGAGTATACCGCGCAGCTCATGTGGGGTGCGTGTATGTGCTTGCAAATCCCGAATTCTTGTCTAAGATATGGATTTGCCCTCGACTACACCGAAGAAGTTGGTCTCACGGACTTCACCTGCCCGCGTCGATGGCGTATTATGTTCAACTGTTTGTTTGTAGTTGCAGCCTAAAGCTGCTTGGTTGGAGGAGTTTCCTTTGGCAGTCAAGATTCGCCTTGCTCGTCACGGCGCTAAGAAGCGTCCGTACTACCGTGTCGTCGTCGCCGATTCCCGCGCCCCGCGTGACGGTCGTATCATCGAGGAGGTTGGCCGCTACAACCCGATGACCGCCCCCAAGACCATCAACCTCGATCTCGAGAAGATCGCCAACTGGCAGTCCAAGGGCGCTCAGCTCACCGACGCTGTCGCCGCTCTGGTCAAGGCCGCCAACGAGGGCGAGAAGACCGAGACCGTCGTCAAGAAGTCCAAGAAGCAGCTCGCCAAAGAGGCCGAGGCCGCTAAGGCTGCCGCTGAGGCCGCTGAGGGCGCCGAGGAGTAAATCGTGCCTGAGGTTGACGCTGCACAGCTCGAGGGTGAGGCAATGCTCTCAGATCGCATCGCCGATCTCGTCGAATATCTCGTTGTTCAGATCGTCGACGACCCGGATTCCGTGAGCCTTGAGGTCATCGATGGTGACGACGCCTCTACGATTGAGGTTTCGGTCGCCGAGGATGACGTCGCTAAGGTCATCGGCCGTCGTGGCCGTACCATCAAGGCCATTCGCACGCTCGCCCGTGCACTGGCCGCTCGCCTCGACACTGTTGTCGAGGTAGAGGTTCTGGGCTAGGACCTTGAGGTCCCAGTACAAAAACATCGCCCGTGTGGTCAAGCCGCACGGAAGGAAGGGGGAGGTCCTCGCGCAGCCGCTGCGGGGGCTTCCTTCTGTATTAGAGCCGGGTATGCGCGTCGCCCTGACGCCGCCGGCGCTCAAGCGCGACCGCTTTTGCACGGTCGTGTCCGTCACCGATACGGGCGATGGCGATCTGGTCTCGTTTGAGGGCATTGACGACTTGACGGCCGCCGAGGGCATCACGGGATGTTACGTGCTGGCAAATCGTGACGATTTTGAGCTCGATTCGCTCGACGCTGCCTATACCGACCTGATGGGTCGCGAGGTGGTCGACGAGCGCTTCGGCTCGCTCGGCACGATCGTCGAGATCATGTCGACGCCCGCTAACGATGTTTGGGTTGTCGAGGGTGATCGGTACGGCGAGGTACTGATTCCCGTGATCGAGCAGGTCGTGCTCGATCTTCCCGATGCAGGAACAATTTCCGTCCACGTGATGGACGGCCTGATCGATATGGACAAGTAGGGAGGACAACATGCTGATTGAGACCCTTTCGGTCTTTCCCGAGATGTTTGAGCCCGTCATGTCCACGTCGATTTTGGGCCGCGCCCGCAAGGCCGGCCTTTTTGATTTTAAGGCGTATAACCTGCGCGACTGGACGCACGACCGCCATCGTACCGTCGATGACGAGCCGTACGGCGGCGGGCAGGGCATGCTCATGAAGGTCGAGCCTATCGCAGAGGCCATCGAGGCCATTAGCGCAGAGGGTCCCAAGCCCACTGTGGTGTTCTTTACCCCCTGTGGCGAGCCCTTTACGCAGCATGTGGCCGAGCGCCTGCTCAAAAGTGAGCGCCTGCTGTTTGTGTGCAGCCGCTACGAGGGCGTCGACGAGCGCGCGTATGCGTATGCCGATGAGCGTCTGTCGATCGGCGACTATGTGCTCACGGGCGGCGAGCTTCCCGCTATGGTCGTTGCCGATGCCGTCGTACGCCTGATTCCCGGTGCCCTGGGCGACGAGATGAGCAACGTCGACGAGTCGTTCTCGACCGCCGAGGACGGAGGACTGCTCGAGTACGCGCAGTACACCCGCCCCGCCGAGTTCAACGGCGAGGGCGTGCCGCCGGTGCTTGTGAGCGGCGATCACGCCAAGGTCGATGCCTGGCGTCGCAAGAACGCCATCGAGCGCACCTGCCGCTGGCGTCCCGATCTGATCGAGACGGCACGGCTTACGCCCGAGGAGCGTGCATACGCGCAGGATTTGCTTTCTGGAAGAGGTGAATAACATGGAGGACAATAAAGGCCGCCAACGAGTTCATCTTGAACATGATTTTGGCGAGAGGTCCGTTTTCACTTTGCGTGGCGCCTTGGAATGGGTTTTGGTCATTCTAATCGCGCTCGCCGCCACCTTCTTGATTCGCTCGTTTGTGGTCGAGCCCTTTGTGGTGCCCACCGGCTCCATGGAGTCCACGATCGAGATTGGCGACCAGCTCCTGGCACAAAAGGTGAGCCTCGAGCTCGGTCAGCCCGTCAAGCAGGGCGATATCGTGGTGTTTCACAACCCCGATGGCACCTCCGAGCATGATGTTCTTGTCAAGCGTGTTATTGCCACGGCCGGCCAGACGGTCGACCTGCAGGATGGCAAGGTGGTCGTTGACGGCCAAGCGCTCGACGAGGACTATACGACGGGCATGAGCTGGCCACTTTCGGTCCAAGCGCCCGGTGCTCAGGTAAGCTATCCCTACACCGTTCCCGATGGGTGCGTGTGGGTGATGGGCGACAACCGCGAAAACTCTGCCGACTCACGCTACTTTGGTCCCGTCGATCGCTCTGATTTGATCGCTGTGGCGCTTGTGCGCTACTGGCCGCTCAACCGCATCGGCGCTATCGACTAAAAACCGCTATAGTACAGTACCTAACCGTGTAATCGTTTCGACGAGGGGATATTAGAGGCATGAACGCTTCATCGCTTTCCTTCCAAGACATCATCCTGCGCCTCCAGCAGTACTGGGGCGAGCAGGGCTGCGTCATTATGCAGCCCTATGACTCCGAGGTCGGTGCCGGTACCTTCCACACCGCGACCACGCTGCGCTCGCTCGGTCCCGCCGAGTGGCGCACCTGCTATGCGCAGCCCTGCCGCCGGCCCGCCGACGGCCGCTACGGCGAGAACCCCAACCGCATGCAGCACTACTATCAGTTCCAGGTGCTCATCAAGCCTTCTCCGGTTAACGCCCAGGAGCTTTACCTGGGGTCTCTTGCCGCTATCGGTCTGGACCCCAACGACCATGACGTCCGCTTTGTCGAGGACGACTGGGAGAGCCCGACGCTCGGCGCCTGGGGCCTAGGCTGGGAGGTCTGGCTCAATGGCAGGGAGGTCACGCAGTTTACGTACTTCCAGCAGGTGGGCGGCATCGAGGTCGACCCCGTGCCCGTCGAGATCCCCTACGGCCTGGAGCGTATCGCCAAGTACGACCAGGGCCTTAAC
>URTW01000161.1 GCA_900550815.1 uncultured Collinsella sp. | reverse complement strand
CGTAGGGCGCACCACGACGCCCGGGTCGGGATCGAAGGTAACTACGACCGCCGTGCAGCCATGGGCACGGGCATCACGGACAAGCGCCGCAATGAGCTCCTGGTGTCCACGGTGAACGCCGTCGAACACGCCGATGGCAATCGATGCGGCACCCAGGTGCGCACTCTTATCAAACACATCGGCAGTAACGATGCGAGCCTCGTCCGACTCGCCCGCGAAAAAGATACGCGCGAGCTCGCGAACGGACAACATCATCGAACACCGCCGATTGCCTGCGGAAACACGTGCTCCATGGCAAAGCGGCCACCCTCAATGCGGGCGAGCGCCTTGAGTCCCCCATCGAGCACCAACGCAAACGGCGCCTTCGAGGCATCGAAATCGGCAAGCGCACGCTCAACGGGAATGCGTCGGCCGCAGAGAAGGTCGGCGGCAAGATTGCCCGGCAAGTCAACACGTGTGGCGCCCAGGGCCGCAATGGGATCCAGGGCAAAGCCAGCCGCGGACTCGGGAGAAAGCTCCTCGACCGCATGACAAGCGCCAATGGAAACAACACCGGAGGCCGTGCGGCGCAGCGCGGAAATGTGCGCGGCGCTCTCGCAGGCGCGGCCCAGGTCGCGAGCGAGCGCACGGATATAGGAGCCCTAGCACACCGAGAACGCCACGGTCCACACACATGTATCACCCTCGCCTCCTACGGCGATCAGGTCGGCGGCATAAACCTCGACGGGGCGCGGAGGTAGGTCCACCGCATTGCCCTCGCGAGCAGACTTGTAGGCGCGAACGCCATTGACCGAGATAGCCGAAAACGCCGGCGGCACCTGCATCTGCGGACCCAGCATGGCGGCCAAGCGCTCACGGGCATAGGCAGGATCGCGGAGCTCGTTGGCAACAGCCACTGTGCGGACCGCCTCGCCCTCCGCATCATCGGTATTGGTCTCGGCACCAAACGAAATGTCGGCGACATAGCTTTTGGTATCGAGGGTTAGCATACCCAGCAGACGGGTGGCCTGGCCCACGCCCACCACCATGACACCCGATGCCATGGGGTCGAGCGTGCCAGCATGGCCGACGCGCCGCTCATGGAGGGCGCGTCGGCATTGCGAGACCACATCGTGGGACGTGCATCCCACCGGCTTATCGACGGCGAGCAGCATATTCAGTTGTGAAGGCGTACGACGAGCCATGTACCATCCAAAAAGTTAAAGCTCGACGGTCACCGAAGTGGGATCCTCCCCAACCAGTTCGGCCAGCATGGGAAGTGCCACGGTGAGCGTCTCGAGAATCGTTCCGTTGTTGGAGAAACCGGCGGCAGCGGGATGTCCGCCTCCGCCAAAGGCAGCAGCGATCTCGGACACGTTAAGGTCGCCCTTGGAGCGCAGGTTGCCGCGCACCTTGGTATCGCCCTCAATGCCCTTCAGGAACAGGCAGACCTCCACGCCCATCACCGAGCGCACCACGTCAACCAGGCCGTCGCACTCATCCGAGGTGACACCGCAAGCCTCAAGGTCACTCTGGTACGCGTAGCTATATGCGACGCGCCCGTGGGCCACCGTCTTAATGCGGCCCATGACAATGGACTTGAGGTGCAAAAACTCAACGCGCATGCTCTGGTAGACCTCGAGCGCAACGCGCGCCGGATCGGCACCGTGCGCCACCAGGCGCGAGGCCGCATGGAACGCGGCGGCATCGGCGTTTTGGTACTGAAAACGACCGGTGTCGGTCACCAAGCCGCACAGCAGGCAGGTCGCAACGCCATCACGAGCGACAATGCCGCAATTGTCCAAGAAACGGTCGATGATCATGGCGCAGGCCGCGGCATCGACGCGCCTCAGACTGAGCTCGGCAAACTCCTCGCGCGCCGGATGATGATCGAAGCACACCACATGCTTGGAGCGACGAAGCACATCGGCGGAATTATTGAGGCGCTCGACGACCGGTACGTCCACCGAGATGAACAGGTCAGGATTGCCGGCGTACGCAGATGCCGGCACCAGGCGATCGGAGCCTTCCATAAAGCGGTAGATGCGAGGAACCGGGTCATCGTCTGCCAGCAGCAGCGCAATGTCCTTGTTGGGGAAAAACTTCATGAGCGAAAGGCCCAGACCCAATACGGAGCCCAAGGCATCGCCATCGGGAGAAGTATGTCCCGAAATCGCAATGGAGGACGCATCCTCGATGAGCTCGAGGATGCGTCGCTGAATATCTGCAGACTCGCACGAGGCGAGGTCGGCGGAATTAGTCATCTAAAGCTGCCTCCTGGGCGGCATCCGCTATCGGATAGCCGTCCTCGTCCTTTTCGATCGCAAGCGTGGCGGGAACGTTTTCCAGCGCACGCGTGATGCGCTCGGCCTCATCGGTCGAGCGATCGATGCGAAAATCGAGCTCGGGCGTGACACGCCAATCGAGCGAGCGAGCCAACAGGCTGCGAATACGGCCCTTGGCGCTTGCGAGCGCCTCCATGACCTCGTCGTAGCGGCTCGCATCGCACGACACGTACACGCGCGCGAACGAACGGTCCACCGCGACCTCGACCGCGGTCAAAGTAACCAGGTCGAGACGCGGATCGGAAACCTCAAAGAGCAGGATATAACCAAGCTTCTCGCGAAGCTGCTCGCCCAGACGGCGGGTTGCCTGCGTTTGCTTCATAGCGCTACCCCCTACTCGGTACGGGCAACCTGGTCGATGCGGTAACCCTCGATCTGGTCGCCGGGCTTGATGTCCTGGAAGTTCTCCAGGCCAATGCCGCCCTCGGAACCGCTCTTGAGGCTCTTGGCCTCGTCCTTGTAGTGGCGCATCGAGGCGATCTTGCCGTTGAAGACCACGATACCGTCGCGCACCAGGCGCACGGAATCGGTCGCGGCGATCTCGCCCTCTTCGACGCGGACACCGGCGGCGATACCGACTTTGGGCACCTTGAAGGTGTCCAGGACAGTCGCAGTACCCGTGGAGACCTCGACCTCGGTGGGCTAGAGCATACCGATGCGGGCAGCGTCGAGGTCCTCGAGGCACTTGTAGATGACGTCGTAGCAACGGATCTCGACGCCCTCGCGCTCGGCGGCGGAGCGGGCCTTACCGTCGGGACGGACGCCAAAGCCGATGATGATGGCGTTGGAGGCGTCGGCCAGGACAACGTCGGTCTCGTTGATGGCGCCGACGGCGGAGTGGATCGTGTTGATGCGGACCTCGGACTGATCCATCTTGTCGAGCGAGTCCTGAAGAGCCTCGATGGAACCCTGGACGTCGGCCTTGATGATCAGGTTGAGCTCCTTGACCTCGGCGTCGGCGATGGTCTCGAAGAGGTTCTCGAGCGTGACGTGCTTGACGCGGCTCTGCTCCTCGATTCGGGCCTTGAGCGAACGCTCGTCGGCAAGGGCGCGAGCCTCGCGCTCGGCCTCGAACACGCGGAACTCGTCACCGGCGTTGGGCACGGACTGCAGGCCCAGGATCTCGACGGCGTCGGAGGGACCAGCCTCGGTGACGGCGCGGCCCTTGGGGTCGAGCATGGCGCGGACGCGGCCGTAAGTAAGGCCGGCGACCAGCGTATCGCCCACGTGCAGGGTACCGCGGGTCACGAGCACGGTAGCGCCCGCGCCGCGGCCCTTGTCGAGCTTGGCCTCGAGGACGTTGCCGGAGGCAAAGGTGTCCGGGTTGGCCTTGAGCTCGAGAACGTCGGCCTGAAGCAGCACGGTCTCCAGAAGGTCGGCGATACCGAGCTGCTGTGTGGCGGAGATGTTGACGAACATGTTCTGTCCGCCCCACTCCTCGGGGATGATGCCGTACTCGGTGAGCTCCTGGCGCACGCGGTCGGGATTGGCACCCGGCTTATCGATCTTGTTGACGGCGACGACGATGGGAACGCCGGCGGCCTTGGCATGGTTGATGGCTTCCAGTGTCTGGGGCATGACGCCGTCGTCCGCGGCAACAACAAGGACAGCAATATCCGTGACCTGAGCCCCTCTGGCACGCCTGGCCGTAAAGGCTTCATGGCCCGGCGTATCCAAAAAGACAATGGGCCTACCTTGGCTAATAACACGGTAGGCACCGATGTGCTGCGTAATCCCGCCAGCTTCACGGGCCGTCACATTGGTCTTACGGATAGCGTCAAGAAGGGACGTCTTCCCATGGTCAACGTGACCCATGACGGTAACAACAGGGGGACGGGGCTTGCGTTTGGCCGGATCATCTTCGACTTCCGGAAGTTCCGTCGGATCCTGTTCAGGAGGCGGTTACTTGATTTCACAGTTGAAGTCCATACCTACGAGCTCGGCCGTTTCATGGTCAATTTCCTGATTGATGGTCACCATCTTCCCTAAGAGGAAGAGCTTCTTGATGACTTCATTGACATCGCGGCACAAAAGTTTGGCAAAGTCCTTGACACTGCTGCTCTCGCCTACTTCAATGCTCGTCGGACGAACGCCTTCAGCCAGCTTTTTCGGTGCGGCCAGGTTGTTGTTTATGTGTATATGGTTTTTCATCATATGATCT
>URTW01000160.1 GCA_900550815.1 uncultured Collinsella sp. | reverse complement strand
GGCGTACAGCCTCTCGAAGGCGTCGCGCAGCTCCGAGTCGGAGTCGCCTTCGATACCGCCCTAGCTAGAGATCTTCTCGTCGTTCTCGCGCTTGGCACGGCGGATCTCCTCATACAGGTCCTCGCTCATCTCGATGCGCGGCTTACCTTTGCTATGCTCAACGATATCGATGGAGGCATGCGTGAGGATCCAACTAATGTAGGCACCGCCCCGGCCATCATCAAAAGCGTCGGGCGAAAGCAGGCCCGCCGCGATCGCATCCTGACGGTCACGACCGACGTAGGCAAGGATATCCGAGATGCGGACCACACAGCCTTCGAGCGTCATGGGACGCAGGTGCTCAATAGCGCCATAGCCCGTGGCGATACAGTCCTCAACCGTCTGATCGAACTGGTCAAAGGAGCCCATGTCCGAGAGCTCAAACACACGCTGCTCGTACTCGCCGTTATGGCATAGCACGCCGTCGAGCGTCTGGAGCGACACGTTGCGGCCGTACAGCGCGTCGAGCACGCGGACCGACTGCACGTTATGGAAAAAATAACGCCCCGTACGCTCATGATAGATATCGTTGAGGAAGCGCTCGCCCGCATGGCCAAAAGGCGTGTGTCCCAAGTCGTGGCCCAGGCCAATCGCCTCGATCAAATCGCAGTTGAGCCCCAGGGCGCGACCGATATCGCGTGCAATGCGCGAGACAAGCTGCACATGCAGACCGCGGCGCGACAGGTCATCGTTACTGCGAAAGCTAAAGACCTGCGTTTTGCCTGCATAACGCGTGTACGCCGGAAGATAAAGAATCTTTTCGGTGTCGCGCATAAACGCCGGACGCATAAGCGTGCCTTTGTCGGCGGCGCGATCAATACGACGAATGACCTGGTAGCCGTTACAACGATACGGGTTGACATAGCCCGAAGCGCGATCGGCGGCAATGCGCTCGACAAGTTCGGGCGACAACGCCGAGGGAATACGGTCCATGCGCGCCTTAATGACGGCCGTTTCTTGATTAGTTGCCATGGCATGCTCCTTAAGAAGGATGCGCAATCGGTTACAAAGTGCAGCCCACAACCTCGATTATGGCAAAAATCGGCACCAAAAACGGGAGCAATGGCAGGGAGCGCGATTTTGTGATGACGCAGGAGAGGGCAAGGACCAGGAGCGCGACGGCAAATGCCACGATGCCGCCCATAGGGTCGAGCGTGCAAAGCGCGAAGCGCGCCATGACGTCCCCCCTGCCAATGCCGGGGGCGTGGCGAACACGACGCCAGAGTGACTCAGTAAGCACAAGGGCAAGGGAGACAATGACCGCAAGACCGGCATGATCAAGTGCAGTGTTAACGCCCCTGTCGAGCCAAACGCCTGCTAACGCCGCCACCGCACACGCGCCGGCAAGCGCATTCGGAAACCGCCGCTCACGGGCATCAACCACCGCACCGGCAAAGATGCAAATCCAAAACGGGATATAAAACATCGAGTACCTCCTCGAGCTGCATCGCAAAAGCAAAAACCACCACAAAGGTGCCTGTCCCCTTTGCGGTGGTTTTGGTGGTGGTTATTTGGCGCCTTGCATGACCTCGTCGAGGGTGACGTTTACGGCATGCTGGGTAGGAACCCAGTCGACCTTCAGGAACAGCGCGGCCACCGTGATGGGGATATAGCTGAACATAAAGATCGGGAAGGTAAACAGGTTAGTCACCAGACGCCACTTTTGCGCGCAGTGAATGTGCTTGTACTCAAAGATAGTCGTGAGCAGCGCCAGGATAAAGAAGGTCTGATACATCATGGCGAAGGTCATAATGAGCGAAGCGGCGCACGCCTGCATCTCGACTTCGGTAGCCAAGGAACCATGCGAAAGGCCACCCACAATCAAGAACGTCGCATTAGCGAGCATCGAGATCAGCGATAGCAGCATACCCGGGGCGATCGTCATGAACATGTCGTAGGCGGCAAAGCGATGATAGCGGAACGTCGACTTGACCAGATGCTTGCCGTAGGTAAAGAACACCTGGTAAAAGCCCTTGGTCCACCGCATGCGCTGTTTCCAGGACGCCTTAAACGTCACGGGCTGTTCGTCAAAGAACTCCGCCGGCGCATAGCCAATGCGAATACCGTGAATAGCGCAGAACGTAGTGAACTGAATGTCCTCGGTCAGCGTGTGGAACTGCCAGCCGTGCATGCCCTCAATAACACTGGCGGAGATGAGGTAGCCCGAACCCGAGACGGCGCAAGACGTCTTACAGATATTACGCGCGTTGTTGAGAAAGCGCGCCTCGCGCAGGTACCAAGTAGCATTAGCTGCCGAGATCCACGAGCTGCCAAAATTCTTGGAGTTGCGATAGCTCGTGACCACATGGAATCCCTGGTCAAAGGCATCGTTCATCTTGGACACGTAATCGCGGGAGATAACGTTATCGGCATCGAAGATAAAGTAGCCTTCAAACGTGTCGGGATACTCGTTAAGGATGCGGTCGAAGCCAAAGTCCATGACCCAGCTCTTACCCTTACGGGCAAGATCATTGCGCTCGTAAACAATGGCACCTGCCTCGCGCGCGAGCTGTGCGGTGTTGTCGGTGCAGGCGTCGGCAACCACGAAGACCTCGATAAGCTCGGACGGATAATCCTGGTCCTTGATGGAGCGAACAAGGTTGGCGATCACGGCCTCCTCGTTATGCGCCGCGATAAAGAAAGCATAACGATGGAGTTTTTTGGCCTTGGGAGGCGCGACCTCGCCACGAAGAGCGCCAATGACAAAGAAGACCACCTGGTACAGAAAGCAGACCGTGAGCAGCGTGACGACAATCTGGTTGAAGACCACGATGGGTGTGTTGGTTTGTAAAAAGGCGAGCATGCAGGCTCCCGAGAACGCGTTACGTAAACAACCGTATATCTTACCGCAGGCTTACCGAGTTCAAGAAACCACCTAATACTGGCTAGGCTTCGAGCAGACCGAGCTGAGAGACGATTTCGTCACCGGCGGCAGTGCGACCGAGCGAGCGCGGAGCCAGATCGTCAAGAACCGCAGCGAGATCCCAGGGCAACTCGTCGCGGCACTCAATGCGCTCCCCCGTCACGGGATGGTCGAACGCCACGCGCCAGGAATGAAGGAACTGCCTGGTCAGACCCTGATCGGCACGCGCATCGCTCTTGCCGTAGAGCGGATCGCCCACGCAGGCGTGGTTGATATGGCGCATGTGCACACGAATCTGGTGCGTTCTGCCGGTAAACAGGTGGCACTCGACAAGCGTGTAGCCGTCGTCGAAACGCGTGGAATCAAAGCGCTCGAGCACCTTGAAGGTCGTAATGGCCTGACGGGCAAAGGGGTCGTCCGAAACCGCCATCTTGACGCGGTCGCGCGTGGAACGGGCAATACCGGTATTGATGGTGCCCTCGTCCATGGCGATGTGCCCGTGGACAAGCGTGATATAGCGACGATCGAGCGTGCGCGTGCGGATAAGATTTTGAAGCGCGCGCTGGGTGTCGTCGTCTTTTGCCGCGAGCATAAGGCCCGAGGTATCGCGATCCAGGCGATGCACGATGCCGGGTCGGTCCTCACCCTGCACGGTGCCCAGATGGTCGATACCGCAGTGATAGACCAGGGCATTCGCGAGCGTACCGCTCTCATGACCATGCGCAGGATGGCACACCAGGCCGCGCTGCTTGGAGAGCACAATGAGATAATCGTCCTCATAGCGAATGTCGAGCGGGATGGCCTCGGGAATCACATCGGTGGGATCGTGCGGCTCGGGCAAATCGACCGAAATACGGTCGCCGGCTCGCACGGCGTACTTTTTGGACAGGCAGGTCTCGCCATTGACAGCGACGGCGCCGCCCTCGATCAGATGCGCGCAGGCAGAGCGCGTGGGGCAGCCGTCGTTGGCACCCAGAAAGGCGTCAAGACGCTGACCAGTGCAATCGTCGGCAACGAGAATATGGATGTCGGCCATTAGCGCTCATTCCTTTCGCGAATCTTGCGGGCACGTTCCCCACGCTGCTTGGCTTTGCGTTTTGCGCGGGCCTCGTCACGAGCGTTGAGCTCGGCGGTCGCATCGACCTCGCGAGCGGCGGGGCTCAAGAACATATAACCGATGAGCGCCAGCACGACTCCTACAGTGATGCCGATATCGTCCACGCCGTTCAGCAGGCAAAAACGGCGGAATTCAGGAACTTCGAATTCATGGCGTTTGCCGTTGGGTTCAATCACAACGCGGTTGACCAGGTCGACGGAGAGCTGATAGCCGTTGTTTGCTTTGATTTCATCAAACAAGTAGTCAACCACAAACTCCGGCAAACTGATCGGGAGCAAACCGTTCTTAAATGCGTTGTTGTAGAAAATATCGGCAAAGCTCGGTGCGATGACCACTCTGAAGCCATACTGCGTCAGCGCCCAAGCCGCGTGTTCGCGGGATGAGCCGCAACCGAAATTCTTGCGCGCCAGCAAAATCGTGGAACCTTGGTAGCGAGGCTGGTTCAAAACGAACTCCGGATTGATCTTGC
>URTW01000159.1 GCA_900550815.1 uncultured Collinsella sp. | reverse complement strand
GGCTGCGGGCTATGGATGCCCTGCTGCCCAAAGATATCGCCATCAACGAGGTCTACAAGGCTCGTAAGGGCTTTTCTGCGCGCTTTGACGCGCGCTCTCGCACTTACACCTATCGCATTGCCGATCGTGATGCGCGGCCAGTGCTGTCACGCGGTGCTGTGTGGTGGCATCGCTATCCCCTCGACGTCGATGCGATGGCGGCCGCCTGCCCTGCGCTTTTGGGCGAGCAGGACTTTAAAAGCTTTTGCAAGGTTGCCTCGGCCGTTGGCAAGCCCACGCATCGCTGCGTGATGCGTGCCGAGTTTGGCCATGAGGTTGCGTTTGGCGAGGACATCCTGACGTTTACCATCGAGGGCAATGCGTTTCTGCATTCGATGGTCCGCACGATCGTGGGCACGCGTGTCGAGATTGGCATGCATCGCCGGGAACCCGAGTGGATGCGCGAGGTTATCGATGCTTGCGACCGTACCGCTGCGGGCCCCACGGCTCCTGCCTGTGGCCTTACGTTTATGGGCGTGGATTACGATCCCGCCGAGCTTGTCGTGCTCGACTAGGGGAGGGCTCGACGCGTCGTGCGTCGACACCTGTCATCTGTGGGCTGCGCGTGTGCAACATCTGTTCTTGGCGTGCAATACAACCGGTGTCTCATTGCTTTTATTGCCGGGGTGTACCATGAACCACGATTTGATTCATTGCTGTCGAGAGGACGGATAACTTGGTTCGACGTGGCTCGCATCCGCGACTTTCGGTGATCCTTGTGGTAGAAGGTTCGCCCAGCTATGCGATGCGTGCGCTCGAGAGTATCCAGAACCAAGACCTCTACGATTTGCAGATTGTCGTTGTCTGCCGCGATGCTGCGCCCGGTGTGCGCCATTCGCTTCAAGTTGCTGCCGACAGGGACATCCATATTGATTTGATTGACGTCGAGGACGCGAAGCGCGGTGCTTGCCTTCGTGCCGGTTTTGCTGCCTCGCGTGGCTCTCACATCATCGCTATGAACGCCGATGAGTGGTTTGCTCCGCAGTCCCTTTCCAAGATGGTCGATATCGCGTGCGATACCGCAGCAGACATAGTGTTCCCCACGGTGTCGCTCGACCGCTATGATGCACATCGAGAGCGCTATTCGCGCGTCTTGGATGCTGCTCATATTTCCATTGATGGCAAATCTTCGATGGTGGCCGGGCTGCCTCAGTTGATTTTAGGCGGCCTTGTCGTTCAGACCTCTGGCGTGATGTACAGCCGCTCGCTGTTTGAGGCATGCCTTTTGTACGACAAGGCGTTTCGCACAGTTGGGTTTATGGCATGCGCGCTTTCGCAGGCACGATTCGTGTCCGGCTGCGGCGATGCTTGTTTCCACGCGGCGGCACCTAAGCTTACAGATGCCTTTGATCCCACCATGTATGCCAAGGTATCCGATGATGCCCGCGCGCTCGACGAGCTTGCGGACTCACTCTCGGAAGCAGATAGCGGTGGTCGGCTTAAGCTGGCAAGCCAGAAGTTCTACTTTGCCGGACTAGTCGCCTGCATCGAGAATTTGTGTCTGAGCCCGCATGGGGTGTCGTCAATCGAGCGTTCCGCCCGCATGCGTGATATGCTCGAGGCGCCTCGAACCCGTCAGATGGTCGCCGCGCTCAAGGATAACCATCGGGGACTCGGTCTGTTGTTTGGGCCGATCGCCAGCGCCAAGCCCGCGCGCTGCGTGATGTGTACGCATCTGGCAGCTTTTCTTAACCGGACGGGCGCAAAAACCGCCTAAACGGCTCATTTCGAAACAAATTTGCATAGAATTGTTTCGAAATGCGTTCTTATACACAAAAGCCTTCAAATAGCGTTAAACTATTCAATCACTGATTGATTGTCTCCGCCATCTTTTGGAGAGAGGGTTTGTATGGCTAAAAAACGCAATGGGCGCCAGGATGCCATTAGAGATATTGTGCGCAATAAGGACGTCCGCACGCAGCGCGTGCTGGTCGATGAGCTCCGCGCTATGGGCTTTGATTGCACGCAGGCGACTGTCTCTCGCGATATTGCCGATATGGGGCTGCGTAAGCTCCCTGAGGGCATCTATGTTCTGGCAGAGGACCTGCACCTGCAGCGTATGGTTTCCGAGCTCGTAACGGGCGTTTTGCGCACCGATAATCTGGTTATGATCAAGGCTCAGCCTGGTACGGCTTCCGGCATCGCCGCCGCCGTTGATGCGGCAGAGCTGCCCGATGTGCTTGGCTCGCTTGCCGGCAACGATACGATTTTGGTTATTGCCCAGACGGCCGAGGACGGCGAGCGTCTTGAAGCGCTGATCAATAAGCTGAGCAATTCTCGCAAGTAGGCGTGCGGGTCGTGCGCTCGGCACCGTGCGCGCTGACATAGTGGCTTGTAAGGGGTATCGACGTTGGTCGGTACCCCCTTTTTGTCTGCCGGTATAAAGATCGCCCATCAGGTTGCTTTAAACTAAAAAGGCCCCCGAGCAGTTTAATAAGCTGCTCGGGGGCCTTGTTGCTTATGGCCGGATGATTTCTAGCCGACCGTATCGTCAGGCGTGGGCGAGGGGTCGGGAGTGGGCGTAGGCGTAGGCGTAGGCGTAGGCGTAGGCGTAGGCGTAGGCGTGCCGCCATCGCCGCCGGTCGAACCACCAGTGGAGCCGCCCGTCGCGCCGCCGGTCGTACCGGTGCCGCCGGTGGTGTCGCCGCCCGTGGTCTCGGTGGTCGTGGTCGTCGTTGTCGTCGTTGTGGTTTCCTCTTCGTCCTCGTTCTCGTCCTTGTCGTCGTTCTCCGTCTTCTTGGTGTTGTTGGTGCCGTAGAACTTCCAGACGCTGTTGTTCTTGTAGGTGGGCGCCGTTCCGGTCGCAAACTCCTCGCGCTCGGTACCGGTCAGAACGGTGTTCATAAACCGCTTAAAGACAGGCAGGTTGGTGCTGTCGCCCAGCAGGTCTGTGCCGTATTTTTGGATGGGAATCTCGCCCGCGGAATAGCCGGTCCACAGGGCGCACGCCAGCTGCGGGGTATAGCCGCAGAACCACAGGTTGGTGGTGTTGTCGGTGGTGCCCGTCTAAACAAAATAGAGCTGGTTGACGCTCAGGGCGCCGGCGGCACCCGTACCGCCGCCCTTCATGACGCCGGACAGAACATCGGTGACCGCGGCGGCCTCGCCCTCGGTAAGTACCTGTGAGGGATTGTCGGTGTGCTGGTACAGCACCGAACCGGTACGAGAGTCAATCTCGGTGATGGCGATCGGCTGGCGATAGTAGCCGCCGTTGGCAAACGTCGCGTAGGCGGCGGCCATCTCGAGCGGCGAGATCGAGCCGGTGCCGAGGGTCATGACGGGAACGTCCTCGATGTTGTCCTTGGCGGGATCGATGCCGAGCTTTTTGACGAGCGAGATGATCTTGCTGTTGCCGACGGCTTCCGCCACCTGGATGTAGCCGGTGTTGGAGGAGTATGCCGTCGCCTGCTTAAGCGTGATGTTGCCATAGCTATGGTTGGCGTAGTTTTGGACCTCGGTCGTGGTGCCCTTGGCCTTGAGCGGCGAGTTGCAGTTGAGGGTGACGTTGGGGTTCATGCCGTTTTGGATGGCAGTTGCCAGCGTAAAAGCTTTAAAGGTGGAGCCGACGGGACGCTTGGCCGTGGCATGGTTTACGTGGTTCTCGTCGGCGTTGTAGTCATAGCCGCCCACCATGCACTTGATGTAGCCGGTCTTGGGGTCGACGACGACCATGCCCATGTCCAGGCCGTCGAGTGAGAGCGTGTCGAGCTGCTCGCGGACGGCATTCTCTGCCACCTGCTGCATCGTGGGGTCGATGGTGGTCTTGACGGTCAAGCCGCCCTTAAAGAGCACGTCGGTCGAGAACTCCTGCTCCAGCAGCTGCTTAACATAGGCGACAAAGTAGGGCTGCGAGTATACGTCGACGCCGCTGCCCGAAATCTCGGTCACGTTGAGGGTGATGGGCTCGGCCTGTGCGGCATCGTGCTCCTCCTGCGTAATGTGGCCCAGGCGCAGCATGTTGTCGAGGACCTTGTTGCGACGGGACAGCGCCAGGTCGGGGTTGACCGTGGGGTCGTACTGCGAAGGCGAGTTGGGAAGGCCGATGAGCAGCGCGGCCTCGCTCAGGGTGAGGTCGGCGGCGCTCTTGGACAGGTAGGTCTCGGCTGCGGCCTCGCTGCCGTAGGCGCCGTGACCGTAATAGATGGTGTTGAGGTACATCATGAGGATCTCGTCTTTGGAGTACATGTCCTCCATCTTGATGGCGATGTAGGCCTCGCGCACCTTACGCTCGATGGTCGAGTCGAACTGCTCCTCCTGCAGAATGGTGTTGCGCACCAGCTGCTGGGTGATAGTCGAGGCGCCTTCGTGCCCGCCGCCGAGGGTTGCCACCGCAGCACGCGCGATACCCCACAGGTCGATACCGCCGTGCTCGTAGAAGCGCTCGTCCTCGACGTCAACGGTGCCCTGCAGCACGTAGGGGGAGACCTCGTCCTTGGTGATGGACTTGCGGTTTTGAGTGTAGAAGCTCGCGCTCTTGTTGCCGTTGCAGTCAACGCTCTCGG
>URTW01000158.1 GCA_900550815.1 uncultured Collinsella sp. | reverse complement strand
ATCGGCATCTCGTGTTCATTAAGACTCTATTTTGGAGGCCCCTTATAGCGCTGCTGGACCGCTTTTTCGGAAGTGCGGGGGAAAATCGAGTTTCGCCGACCAGACCGGCTTTTTTTACAACTAAACCGCAGGTCACGAGAGCCTAAAAAGGCGGTGTGCTCGGGAGGTTCGCGTTTTTCACCGCACTTCTGAAATACGCGCCCACGGAAGACTGCTGCAAGGTCATTTACGCAACATATGTCCAGCAAAAACGGGTGGCAGCCGCTACGGCTACCACCCGTTTGTCTCATATCTAGCCCATAGCAGACCAGCTACTTCTTAATGCCGCGCCCCAGGCGCTTGGCGACCGATGCAACGGCCTCCTCACTGGCAGATCCGCAGCTCGCACAGCCGTCGTGGGCACGCATCTGACCGGTGACCTCGTCCATCGCGAGCGGCGCCACCTTCTCGAGCTTAAAGCCCTTGCCGGCGCGCATGTTCTCCTTTGCCACGCTGATCATGAGCTTAATACGGTTGAGCTGGTTGACCTCGGACGCGCCGGGGTCGTAGTCCACCGCGACGATATTGCTCTCGGGATGCTGGCGGCGCAGCTCCTTGATCACGGCCTTGCCCACCACGTGGTTGGGCAGGCACGCGAAGGGCTGCGTGCAGATGATGTTGGGCGCACCGTGATCGATCAGGTCGAGCATCTCGGCCGTGAGCAACCAGCCCTCGCCCATGTTGTTGCACACCGAAAGCACCGTGCGGGCCTTGTCAGCCATGGTGCCGATGCGCTCGGGCGCCTCAAAGCGGCGGGACTTTTCGAGCATCTCCTCCACCGGCGTACGCATCCAGTCCACGAGCTTGATGAGCGCCTGCATACCAGCGCGCGTGGTAGCAGAGCTACCCAGCTCATCCTTCTGCAGCTCGGCGTTGCTCATGGAGTACAGGAAGAAGTCGAGCAGGCCCGGCACCACGGCCTCGCAGCCCTCGCGCTCGATAACGTCGACCACGTGGTTGTTGGCTGTGGGGTGGAACTTGACCAAGATCTCGCCAACCACGCCCACGCGCGGCTTGGTACCCTCGCCCACGAGCGGCATGGTGTCGAACGCGCGGATGGCCTCGCGAGCAAGCTTGGTGTAGTTATGCCTGTTGAACTTAGGCGCCAGCTTGCGGGCGCGCGCCATGTACTCCTCGTAGAGCGCGTTGGCGGCGCCGGGCGTGGCCTCGTACGGGCGGCAACGATAGAGCATCTGCATCATCACGTCGCCAAAGAGCACCGCGTAGACCGCCTGCTTGAGCCGCGC
Source organism: uncultured Collinsella sp. (assembly GCA_900550815.1). Lineage (GTDB taxonomy): Bacteria > Actinomycetota > Coriobacteriia > Coriobacteriales > Coriobacteriaceae > Collinsella. The sequence continues at coordinate 3,274 of URTW01000158.1, read as the reverse complement.
CGGCGTAATCTTAAAGCCGGGGTTGTCCTCGCCGAGCGCCACGGCCGAAAGCGAGATCACCGGAATCTCGGGGTGGCCGCTCTCGCGCAGGGCCTTGCGGATGAGTGCGATGTAGTTGGTGGCACGGCAGCCGCCGCCGGTCTGGCTGATAACCACGGCCGTCTTGGACAGGTCGTACCGACCGCTCTCGATGGCCTCCATGATCTGACCCGTCACCAGGATCGACGGATAGCAAATGTCATTGTTCACGTAGCGCAGGCCGGCCTCGACGGCATCGTGGTCAGTCGAGGGCAGCAGCTCCAAGTTGTAGCCGGCACCGCGGAACACCTCTTTGACCAGGTCAAAGTGGATCGGCGCCATCTGCGGGCACAGGATGGTGTAGCCCTCCTCGCGCATCCGCTCGGTAAAGGGTACCTTGGGCCATGCGGTCGAAGCACTCTCGCGCTGCGCCTCGAACGTGTACTTGCGGCTCGCGAACGCGGGGGCATCCGTGGAGGGAGTCACCGGCGCGGCATCACCCTGCTCGTAGGCTTCGCCCGCAGCCGTAGCCTCGGCCAAGCGCTCGGCCTCCTGGTCCTTGAGCGCAGCCATGAGCGAGCGGATGCGGATGCGCGCGGCGCCCAAGTTGGACACCTCGTCAATCTTGAGCACGGTGTAAATCTTGCCGCTGGCCTCCAGGATCTCCTGCACCTGATCAGTGGTCAGAGCGTCCAGGCCGCAGCCGAAGGAATTGAGCTGGATCAGGTCCAGGTCGTTGCGCATCGTCACAAAACGGGCGACGGCGTACAGGCGGCTGTGATACATCCACTGATCGACGACGCGAATCGGACGCTCGGGCTTCACCAGATGCGCGAGCGAATCCTCGGTAAAGACCGCAAAGCCAAAGCTCGAGATAAGCTCGGGCAGGGCATGGTTGATCTCGGGGTCGTTATGGTAGGGACGACCGGCGAGCACGATGCCGTGACCGCCGTGGTCCTCGACCCACTTGAGAGCCTCCTCGCCCATGGTCTGGATATCCTCGTGGAAGCGCGCGTCGGCCTCAAAAGCAGCGTTGACGGCGGCATCAACCTCGGAGCGCGTGATTTTAGGACCGCGCACGCGACCGCGACCGGCCTCAGCATCGGCCACACGGTCGACGGCGAGCACCTGGTACAGGCGGCGCTTGAGCTCGGTCTTGTCGTGATACGGCACAAACGGATACAGGAACTCGATGTTCTGCTCGCGGATCTCGTCAATATTGAGCGCCAGCGCCGTGGGGTAGCTCATGACGATGGGGCAGTTATAGCAGTTGCCAGCCGTCGGATCCTCCTTGCGCTCCCAACGCACGCACGGCATCCAGATGAAGTCGACATCGCGGTCGATAAGGTTCATCACATGGCCGTGGCTCATCTTTGCCGGGTAGCACACGCTCTCGGACGGCATGGACTCGATGCCCGCCTGGTAGGTCTTTTTGCTCGACTGGTCGGACAGCTGCACGCTAAAGCCCAGGCGCGTAAAGAATGCATGCCAGAAGGGGTAGTTCTCGTACATGTTGAGCGCGCGCGGGATGCCGACGGTGCCGCGCGGGGCCTCGTCGGGGCTCAGCACCTCGCGGTTAAACAGCAACTCGTTTTTCTTTTTGAAGAGGTTGGGGGCCTCGGTCTTTTGCTTTTTGTGGCCGGCGCCCTTCTCGCAGCGGTTGCCGGTAATGAAGCGCCTGCCGCCGCCAAAGTCGTTGACGGTAAGCTGGCAGTTGTTAGAGCAACGGCCGCAGCGGACATGCTTTTGCGTCACGGTGAGGTGTGCGATGTCCTCGGCCGAGAGGATGGTCGAGGTGCCGTCGGCGCCGGCGCGATCGCGGGCGAGCAAGGCCGCACCGTAGGCGCCCATGCAGCCGGCGATGTCGGGACGCACGGCATGAACGCCGGTGAGCTGCTCAAACGCGCGCAGCGTCGCATCGGACATAAAGGTGCCGCCCTGGACGATCACCTGGCTGCCGATCTCCTTGGGGTCGCGCAGCTTAATGACCTTGAACAGGGCGTTCTTGATGACGGAATAGGACAGGCCGGCCGCAATGTCGCCCACCGTGGCGCCTTCCTTTTGCGCCTGCTTGACGCGCGAGTTCATAAAGACCGTGCAGCGGCTGCCCAGGTCGACCGGGGCCTTGGCATGGATGGCAGCGTTTGCGAACGCGCGCACGTCCATATTCATAGAGACGGCGAAGCTCTCGATAAAGCTACCGCAACCCGACGAGCAGGCCTCGTTGAGCATGATGTGCTCGATCACGCCGTCCTTGACGCGCAGGCACTTCATGTCCTGGCCGCCGATGTCCAGGATAAACTCGACGCCGGGCAGGAATGCCTTGGCGCCGCGCAGGTGCGCAACGGTCTCGATCTCGCCGGAGTCGGCCTTGAGGGCCTCAATGAGCAGCGCCTCGCCGTAGCCCGTAGTTGTCACGTGGCCGATGGTGCAGCCGGCGGGGATGTGGTTGTAGAAATCGGCCATGATGACCTTGGCCGTGCCAAGGATGTCGCCGTTGTTGTTGCCGTACCAGGTGTGCAGCAGCTGACCGTCCTCGCCCACGAGCGCGGCCTTCATGGTGGTGGAACCGGCGTCGATGCCGATGAACACGCGGCCGGTGTAGCCTTCGAGCTTGCCCTTGGGGACGACTTCCTGGTCGTGGCGGGTCTTGAACTCGGCAAAGTCCTCGTCGGTGGCAAAGAGCGGATCCAGACGCTCGACCTCGGCACCCTGCGTGTCACCCAGGCTGTCGATAGCCTCGATGAGCTGCGGGAACGTGCTGAGCTTGTTGGACTCGTGCGCCATGGCGGCGCCGCTCGCCACAAACAGGTGAGCGTTTTGGGGCACGATACGGTGCTCCTCGTCCAGGTTGAGCGTGAGGTAGAAGCGGTGGCGCAGCTCGGAGAGGTACTGCAGCGGGCCGCCCAGGAAGGCGACGTTGCCGCGGATGGGACGGCCGCATGCCAGGCCCGAGATGGTCTGGGTCACGACAGCCTGAAAGATGGAGGCAGCCACGTCCTCGGGGCGGGCACCTTCGTTGAGCAGCGGCTGGACGTCGGTCTTGGCAAAAACGCCGCAGCGGCTGGCGATGGGATAGATGGTGGTGGCGTTGGCCGCGAGTTCGTTAAGGCCGCTGGCGTCGGTGTGCAGCAGAGTGGCCATCTGGTCGATGAACGCGCCCGTGCCGCCGGCGCAGGTGCCGTTCATGCGCTGCTCGATGCCGTTGTCGAAGTAGATGATCTTGGCGTCCTCGCCGCCCAGCTCGATGGCGACA
>URTW01000157.1 GCA_900550815.1 uncultured Collinsella sp. | reverse complement strand
AGGCACTCGGCTTGCTCCGTGGCGAGCTCGGTCTGGCCCTCGATGGTGGGGCCCAGGATGACGAAGCTGCCGTTGTGCGGGGCCGGGGCGGAGAGGCCCGCACGGCTGCGACGTACGGCAGCGGCCACGGCGGACACGGCCTCATCCTGACCGATGACGCGCTTATGCAGCTCGCCCTCCAGGCCCTTCAGCTTGTCGAGCTCGCCCTGCATCATCTTGGACACGGGCACGCCGGTCCAAGCGCTCACGACCTCAGCGATCTCATCGGAGGTCACCTGCTCATTGAGGCCCTCGCCGTCCTGCTGCTTTTGCGCCTCGAGCGCGGCCTCGGAATCCTGAATCTGCTGCTGCAGGCCCGGAATCACGGAGTAGCGCAGCTCGGACGCACGGCCCAAGTCGCCGTTGCGCGTCGCGCGCTCCTCTTCGCTCTTGGCCTCATCGAGCTGGCCCTTAAGCTCCTGCACGTGATCGATGGCGTTCTTCTGGTTGAGCCAGCCGGCCTTTTGCACGTTAAGCTTTTCTTGGACCTCGGCAATCTCTTGGCGCAGGGCCTCCAAACGCTCCTTGGAGGCGTCATCGGTCTCCTTCATGAGCGCCTGCTCTTCGATCTGCAGCTGGGTGAGCTGACGCGTGGTGGCGTCAATCTCGACCGGCATGCTGTCGAGCTCCATGCGCAGACGGCTTGCGGCCTCGTCGACCAGGTCGATGGCCTTGTCGGGCAGGAAGCGGTCGGCAATATAGCGATCGGATAGATCGGCGGCGGCCACGCGCGCGCTATCGGTGATGTGCACGCCGTGGAAGATCTCGTACTTCTCCTTGAGGCCACGCAGGATCGAGATGGTGTCCTCGACGGTAGGCTCGCTCACCATAACGGTCTGGAAACGACGGGCGAGCGCCGCGTCCTTCTCGATGTACTTGCGGTATTCGTCGAGCGTGGTCGCGCCGATCGCATGCAGGTCGCCACGGGCGAGTGCAGGCTTGAGGATGTTGCCGGCGTCCATGGAGCCCTCGGTGGCACCTGCGCCCACGATGGTATGGAGCTCATCGATGAACAGGATGACCTTACCCTCGGATTTTTGCACTTCTTTGAGCACGGCCTTTAAGCGGTCCTCGAACTCGCCGCGGTACTTGGCGCCGGCGACCAGCGCGCTCATGTCGAGCTCGATGAGGTCGCGGTCGCGCAGGGTGCTCGGCACGTCGCCGGCCACGATACGCTGGGCGATACCCTCGACGATGGCCGTCTTGCCGACGCCCGGCTCACCGATGAGCACGGGGTTGTTCTTGGTGCGACGGGACAGGACCTGGATGGTACGACGAATCTCGTCGGTACGGCCGATGACCGGGTCGAGCTTGCCGGCGCGGGCAAGGTCGCAGATATTGCGGCCGTACTGTTCCAGTGCCTCAAACTGGGTCTTGTCCTCGGCAGACGTCACGCGGTCATCGCCACGCAGCTCCTCGTAGACCTGCTCGATGCGCTCCTTGGTCACGCCGGCATCGCGCAGCACGCGGCCCGCCTCGCCCTTGTCCTCGGCAAGCGCCATCAGCAGATGCTCGGTCACCACAAAGCTGTCGCCCATCTTGGTGGCCTTCTTCTCGGCCTTCTCGATGACGCGGACGAGCTCGTTGGACAGACCCATCTGCTGGCCCTCGCCCGAAACCTTGGGCGCGTGGTCGATGGCATCCTGTGTGGAGCGTGCAAGCTGAGCCGGGTCGGCACCGATGCGCTCAATGATCACGGAGATATTGCGCTCGCCGGCACCGAGCAAGGCGGACAGCAGGTGAATCGGCTCCACCGCGCCGGCCTGCGCGTCGGCAGCCGTGCTCATGGCGGTTTGCAGCGCCTCGCGCGACGTCATTGCTAGCTTATCGATTCTCATGGAATCACCTCTCTTGGGGTGGCCGCCCTACGGGGCGGCTTCACGTTGTTCGAGAAGTATTGTTGCCAGCTTTGCACGATCTTATACATAAATCTAAGTCTCTATATATAAGATTTTCTGAGTGCTCTCATGACATGCAAACCACCACAAAGGTGCCTGTCCCCTTTGTGGTAGTCCAGAGAAGAATCAGCCCCGATTAAAAGAGGCGGTATCAAGCCCAGTCTACGTTTGGCGATCCCAAATCGAAGCCCAATAGGGCCTTTTAGCCCCCCATTTCGAACGATCGCTTTCTTTTGAATATTGTCGTAAGCTTATATCATTTATCTTAATGATTGCATATTGCATGAGAGGTGCCCACCGTGAAACGCTCCACCTATATCGGCCTGCTCGTCTTAGCGTTTGCAATTACCGCAGCCGGCGTAGGCATTATCTATCTCGCATTTCTCCCTGCCTCGGCGACGCAGGCGGCGGTTGAAACCGTAAGCTACCCCATCGAAATCCTCACCGATATCGTCAAACCCGATTCAATCAACGTCGATTTCGACGGTACGCCCGCAGCGCTTGGGGTCAGTAACTATCCCCGAATCGAACTTGGAGCCACGCGCTATACCCAAGATGAGCAGCTTATCGGCAAGGCAACCAGTTTACTCAAAGGCAAGACGTTTAAGCGATGGTACGGCGCCGCAATATATCGAGCCAAGAAAGGCCAAATGAATGGCGGGTATTATTCGACCCTTGAACTCGATGCGGCAAACGGGAGCAGGCTGTGTAGCGTCTCATACGACCCCGGCTCCGTGGACTGCGACGGGCCGGGAGTCTATATCGCGGATGGCAACGTGATCTACGTCATGGAAGGCGACCAGACGGCAGTCGTCGATTTTATGGATCGGTGTACCGAGGATGCCTACGAACAAACCTGCGAGCCCGATCCGCAGACAGCGCGCAACAGTGGCTCGGCACGCACTTGGCTATTTGACGATGAAATAACCTGGACCCCATCGAAATAAGGACCCGCCGGGCAGGCACCTTTGTGGTGGTTTCGGCTCCGATGTTCCACTGTCTCGATCTGTAACATCTAGCGGCCCTTTTCGATCTTAGATGTTACTGATTGAGATGAAATGATCAGCGGCGATCGTTTGTCTCAATCTGTAACAACCGCTCGTCAAATAGGGGCCCAGATGTTGCAGGTCGAGACAAACGGGACCACCACAAAGGTGCCTGTCCCCTTTGTGGCGGTTTTCGACAAAAAGAAGCCGCCCCATTAACAGAGGCGGCATCAAGCAAGTCTATTTATTAGCGTCCCTCAAGACCCAACGAGAACGTCGCGGTAGCCCCTGCCACACCTTTCCCTCGGGCGACCCTCGCGAAGCGCGTGAGCACGAGGGAAAGGTGTGGCCGGGGCGTACGGCAGAGTTACTCGGCAGCGGCCTTGAACTTGTTGTAGTTGATCAGGCAGCCGGCCTTGACGATGGCACGCTCCTCTGCCGTCATATCGGCAATATAGAGCTCAATCTGCTCGACCATGCCGTCGGCGCGCACCACGTAGGCGGCGATGTTCTTCAGGTCGCCATCGAGCGCGGCACGGATACCCGGCACAAAGACGTAGTCGCCCACCTCGAAGTTGGGCTCGGCCTCCATCTGGAAGGGCACCATGCCCCAGTTCATCACGTTGGAGCGATAGCGCTTAGTGGCGTACTCGTGGACGATGTTGGCCAGGCCGCCAATCACGCGCTGGCAGCTCGCGGCCTGCTCGCGGGCAGAACCGTCGCCCGGCTTCTTGGCGTAGAGCATGGAGCCGTACTCGGTCGTTTTGGCATCGGCTGCGACGCCCGCGCCGGCCAGCGCCTCAAACACGCCAGCAAGCTCGGCATCGAGTGCCGCCAGGTCGCCCGCGGCCTCGCCGGCCACGCGGCGCTTTTCCACTGCGTCGACCTCCTTGGAGCGGCCCACGTAGGCCGGGTCGCGACGGCTGAGCGTAAACTCGGCCAGACCCAGCGGGTTGGAGCGGAAGGAGCTCGTCTCGCCCGAAGGAATGAGCTCGTCGGTCGTGGTGACCGGGTCCATGATCTTGGAGCACACCTTGAGCAGGATATCGTCGCCGAGAGGCTCCATCGCGGGCCACGGCTTGATGTTGGGGCCTTCGACCAGCTCGTCGGCAGGCTCCGCCTTGCCAAAACCCCAGTACACGCGCTTCTTGTACGGCGCGTCGTCAAAGGTGTACTCGCAGGCCTCGTCCCAAGTCTCCTCGGGCAGATCGGTCGCCGGCGTCAGGACGCCGCCGTTGGCAGCCGTCGCCGCAATGGAGCGGGCGTCCATCAGGGCCACGGCGCTCAGCTGGCCATTACCCGGCTTGGAACCCTCGCGGTTGGGGAAGTTGCGCGTGGTGTGGCGAATCGAGAGGCCGTTGTTGGCGGGCGTGTCGCCGGCGCCGAAGCACGGGCCGCAGAATGCCGTGCGCACGATCGCGCCGGCCTCCATAAGGTCGTAGATATAGCCGCGACGCGTAAGTTCGAGCGCCACGGGCTGACTCGTGGGGTAGACCGACAGCGAAAACTCGCCGCAGCCGGTGTTGGCCCCCTTGAGCATGCGGGCAGCCTGGACCACGGAGTCGTAGTTGCCGCCCGAGCAGCCGGCGATAACGCCCTGTTGCACGTGCAGCTTGCCGTCGACGATCTTGTCGAGCAGGCTAAAGCGCGTCTTGCCCTCGCCGATCATGGCGGCCTCAAGCTCACCCACATGCACGATGTCCACGAGGTACTCGTTGAACACGTCGAACTCAAAGCCG
>URTW01000156.1 GCA_900550815.1 uncultured Collinsella sp. | reverse complement strand
CCTCCCTGTTTGCGGCCGTGGAGGTTGTGCGCCTGGAGGAGGGCGATCTGTGCCTGGTGCGCTATGGACTCGCGGCGCAGGGGCTGGTGCTGATCGTGACGAGGGAGGTGACCGACGACTACACTATCATGGCGATGGTGGAGGAGGGTCTGGGCGTGAGCATGCTCTACCGTCGTACTGTGGAGGGCATGCGAGCCGATATTCGTGTGCGGCCCATCGTGCATGCCCCCTCGCGCGACGTGGTGGCCGCCTGGCGCAGCTGGGACACCATGCCCATCGCCACGAGGCGCTTTATCGACTATATGAGCTCGCATATTGTCAATTAATGACTGGCGTGGCGTTGAATGCGGTGTTTAGCGGGCTGTCGCTTTGGCTTGGGTGGCGCGATAGGTGCGTGCCGGGTGGCAGAGTAGTACCGCCACGACCATAAAGAACGCCGTGGTGCCCAGGCTGATGGGGTAGACCATCATGATGTTCGCAAAGGTGCGGAAGTGCGGGAACACGCAGAACACCCAATAGAAGCGGATGCCGCAGACGCAGATCATGGTGATGAGGGCGGGCGTGAGCGAGATACCAAAGCCGCGCAGGTAGCCTGACATGTTTTCGTAGAACATGCTAAAGGCGTACGCCGGGAAGATCGAACATACGCGGATATAGCCGATTGAGACGATGTTGGGATCGCTGTTGAACAGCGACAAGATTTCGCGCCCCAAGCCGACAATAACGATAATTGTGGTGAGCGCGACGATACCGCCTTCGACCAGGCAGACCTTGAGCGTCTTGGTGCAGCGGTCGATCTGGCGGGCACCGTGGTTTTGTCCCACAAAGGTGGTGCAAGCCTGGCTAAAGCTGTTGAGCAGGTTGTAGCACACATACTCTAGACTCATGGCGGCGCTCGATGCCGCCATGACTTCGGTGCCCAGGCTGTTGATGGCAGACTGGATGATGATGTTGGCGACGGCAAAGACGGCGCTTTGGATGCCGGCGGGCAGGCCGATTTTGACGATGCGCTTGAGAGCGACGGGGTCGATAGCCAGGTCGCGAAGGGTGACGCGGACGACGGAGTCGGTCTTGAGCAGGCGAATAAAGAGCGTAGCGGCGCTGACGGTGTAGGCGATGGCGGTGGCGATAGCGACACCCGCGACGCCCCAGTGGAGTACGGGGACAAAGATGAGGTCTACGCCAATGTAGAGGACGGTGGACACGGCAAGCGCCTGCAGCGGCATGCGGGTGATGCCGACGGAGCGGAAGATCGCGGCCTCAAAGTTGTAAAGCAAGATCGAGGGCATGCTGAGCAAAAAGACACGTAGGTAGAGCGAAGCGAGCGGCATGGTTTCGGCGGGAACGTTAAGCGCGGCGAGCATGGGCTCGGCAAAGATCTCGCCCAGCGCGATGACGACAAAGCCCACGAGCGCCATTAAAATCGAGGTATGGACGGCGCGTTTGACCATGTTTTGATCGTTGCGGCCGATAGCGTTGGCGATGACCACGTTGGAGCCAAGCGACATGCCAATAAACAGGTTGAGCATAAGACTGGTAAGCGGAACATTGGAGCCGACCGCCGCCATGGCGAGGGTTCCCTGGTCGCCCGAGAAGTTGCCGATGATGACCGTGGCAATAAGGTTCGACAGCTGCTCCAGGATGCTCGTGGCGGCCACGGGGAAGGCGAACAAAGGAATATTGCGCCACAGCGAGCCAGTGGTCATGTCAATGTGCTTAGATACGGTGTTAGCCATGCGCTCTCAATCTCTAACATGCTCTTTCATGCTTATTTGTGCAGACGATGATACTCCTAATCGACTAGTCATTGGGGACGTTCTAAAACGATTAGTCATTTAAGAACGTCCCCAATGACTAGGTGGGGAAGGCGTGCGACAATGGTGGGCGTTGTGTTGTCCGCGCTAAGGAGTTGCCATGTTGTTGTGTCCCGTTTGCCATGAGCCGCTGGTGGATGACGAACGCGGTGCTGCATGCGCGGGTGGGCACCGGTTTGACCGTGCGCGCGAGGGCTATCTATATCTGCTGCGCTCGTCCAAGAGCGGCGACTCTATGGGCGATCCCAAGTCACAGGCGCGCAGTCGTCGTGACTTTCTGAACCGCGGATACTATGCGCCGTTACGCGATGCGATGGTCGAGCTGGTGCGCGAGCAGGTGTCTGGGCGCGCTGCGTCTACGAACGGCCCCATGACGTTGCTCGATATTTGCTGCGGCGAGGGCTATTACACGAGTGCCATGGGCGCGGTGCCGGGCGTGGACGCTTACGTTTTCGACCCGGGCAAAGAGATGGTGCGCCTGGCCGCCAAGCGCGGCGATGCGACCTACTTCGTGGCCAACATGAAGGATATCCCCGTGGCCGATGGCGCCTTCGATATGGTGACCGAGCTCTTCGCTCCCTTTAACGAGCGTGAGTTTGCCCGCGTACTGGCGCCAGAGGGCTCACTCTATACCGTGGTACCGGGTGCTCGCCATCTCTTTGGGCTTAAGGAAGTGCTCTACGACACGCCGTACCTTAACGATGAGAAGCTGCCGAAGACCACCGAGCTCGGGTTGGTCGGAACGCAGCGGGTGTCTGCGAATATTACGCTTCAGACCCAGGCCGATATCGAGGCGGTGTTCCAGATGACGCCGTACTACTATCGCACGCGCCCTGCCGACAAAGAGCGCCTGGCAAACCTCGATACCCTTCAGACCGACATCGACTTCATCATCGCCGAGTACCGCCACAGCTAACAACCTGCCAAAAAGGGACAGGTTTATTTTGGTAGGTTTTATCTGGGCAAACGTAAAGGGCCGACCGCGGAGATGCGCGATCGGCCCTTTTTAGTTGCTTGGCTGCAGAGGTTATGAGAAGCGAGCGCTTATAGGCGGTCCTTGTTCTCGGCCTTAACGGCGTGTGCCTGCTGAACAAAGAACAGGTCGTACACCACGATGACAAAGGCGCCAAAGTTGATGGCGTCGCCGCCAAACGCGGGAAGCGTGAGCACCGCTTGGGCAAGCGTGGCGACCGCGGCAACAATACCGAGCTTAAACGCGCCGTCCACCTGCGAAGGCTTGTTGGCGCCCTTGATACCGGCGACGCCTGCGGCAAGGTCGACGAGACCCTTGGCGATAAGCACGACCGCTGCGAGCGTGGCGTACGAACCGTACGTGGAATCGAGGTTGCCGGTCGCGATGCCGGCGATTCCAATGACGAGACTGGCGATGCCCAGAACAAAATAAATCAGGGCAAGGATTTTGAGTGTCTTGCGAGCGGCGCTCATAGCTGGTCCTTTCGATGCGGGCGCGGAGAATCTGTCGCACCCAGGTTACGGCACATATCGTGAAGCACATTGTAGTTCAACGCGGCGATGCATGCGTTTGAAAGCGTCTCTTGCCTGTACGGTCCAACCTTTCAAAAAGGAAAGCTGGACGTAAGCCAAATCGATGGCAGCCCATGTGCGGCGCTGCGATGATGAGGCCGTAACAAGGAGCTGGTCTCAAGGAGGAGCCATGATGTACGGAGCAGGGCAAGTGCATGAGCCGCGGTCGTTGGGAAGGCGCATGGGTGATTCTGTGATCGCTGCCGTGTGCACGGGATTGATGGCGGTGCTTTGCATTGGGATGCTGTGGGCCATGTCGCATGTGGGACAATAGCGGACGGTTGGGTGCCGACATAAACGGCGCTCACGTATTCGTTTTGCTTGTTAAGGAGTACCCATGGGCGTCGTCGATCCCTTTTCTGTTGCTCGGTCCGCGGGGCTTGAGCTGATCGGGAAGTCCGAGGGCCTCACGCTCACCGACGGCACGATGGAACTGCGTGCCGATTTTACTCGCATGCTTCCGCGGCTCAAGCAGGGCCGTCTGCAGCAAGAACTGCTGGTAAAGGCTGCGCGCGCAAAAGGCATCGAGAGCCCATGGGCGATTGACGCCACGGCAGGCTTTGGCGAGGATTCGCTGCTGCTGGCGGCCGCGGGCTTTACCGTCGATCTGTATGAGCAGGATTGCGTGATCGCGGCGCTCCTCAAGGATGCCTTGGATCGCGCGGCAGATGATCCGGCGCTTGCGACAGCCGTGGCGCGCATGCGCTTACATGCGGGCGAGGACAGCATTGCCGGCCTTCGCCATACAGCTGAGCTGATCGGGCAGGGCGAGCTCACCGCTCCTGACGTGGTGTATCTGGACCCCATGTTTCCCGGACGCACCAAGAGTGCGGCGGTTAAAAAGAAGTTCCAACTCTTGCATCATCTGGAACAGCCGTGCGCCAATGAGGAGACGTTGGTCGAAGCTGCGCTTGCGGTGCACCCGCGCAAGTTGGTTATCAAGCGACCGGTGAAGGGGCCACTGTTTGCCGGCGTGATGCCGAGCTATCAACTGGCGGGCAAGGCCGTTCGCTACGATGTTTTGGAGCCGCCGCGGCCGTAGCTTGCGTGCGATGGACGGCGCCTTGCCGGCACCGTGCCGATGCGGGGCCTATTTCCAAGGGTGCGACGTTAGGTGCCAGCCGCCGCAGTATTCGCATTTGTAGCATGCCAAACCGCGCCGCCCGTGGTTTTCGCAGTCGGCCATAACGGCCTCGGCCTCGGCGCGCGTGTCGTAACGGTTTTTGCGCTCGCACGACTTGTAGCGCCAAGCCTCATCGCGTTCGGCGTCCAGGGCGTCGCGGCGCTCGTCCTCGCGTGCAAACAGGTCGCTCATATCGCCGCCGGTGGCCGAGCTCAATGCCAAGAAATAGGCAAGAGCGGAAGCGCGTCGAGAAG
>URTW01000155.1 GCA_900550815.1 uncultured Collinsella sp. | reverse complement strand
CAGCGCCCTGAGCGGGACGAGGAGCCAGCTTATTGTACGCATCGCGGGAAAGCGGGGCGGGCTGACCGTTGCCGCCCAGGACGACGATGCCGAGGACAGCGCAGGCGATCATGACGATCATCATGATGGAAGTGAGGTAGTCGCGCGGGGTCTTGAGCATCTGGATGGGCATAGCGCCAGCGAAGACAAGGTAGACCATGACGACGGCGAACCACTGGAACTTGTCCAGGTAGACCGGGAACTGCATGCCGACGGCAAACATGAGGACCATGAGCACCACGCCGGTGACGAACTCGGCAGCGCCGGTGAGGTTGAACTTCTTCTGGGCCCAACCAAAGGCGATAGCGACGAAGGTGAACAGGATGGAGATGGTACCAGCGCAGCCGGCGGCATAGGACTTGGTGAAGTCGATGGCACCGGTAGCAGCACCAGAAGCGTCAACGGCCGGGGTGAACATGAACGTCTTGCAGACCATGTCGGTGAAAGCGGCGATGACGATGATGCAGAACAGCCAGCAGAACAGCAGGAACAGGCGACGGCCGGTCTTGCCGATGTACTTCTCGATGAGCTGAGCGAGCGACTTGCCGTTGTTCTTCATCGAAGCGTACAGGGCACCAAAGTCGTGGACGGCACCAAAGAAGATGCCGCCGACGAGGACCCAGAGCACGACGGGCAGCCAGCCAAAGGCCATGGCGACGATCGTACCCGTGACAGGGCCAGCACCGCAGATCGAGCTGAACTGGTGCGAGAACGCGGTGAAGGCGGAGACGGGCGAGAAGCTCTTGCCGTCCTTCATGCGCTTGGCCGGCGTGAGGGCCTCTTTGTCAACGCCCCACTTGTTGGCCAGCCATCGGCCATAGCCCAGATAGCCGCAGGCGAGCACCGCCGCGGCCACAACCATGAGCAAAACTCCGTTCATTACATTTCCTCCTCTAAAAAGAACTTCCTAGACATAAAAAATGAGGGCCGTCGGTTGCGCTCGACGGCCCTCATCTTCATCAGCCGCCCGTTATCGTACGGGCTAGCTGTATGTGCTAACCCGCATCAGATAATTACTACGCTGATAATGTTTAGCTGATGCGTGAACATGTCTAAGAAATCCTCTTCAATCATGATGCGAACGATCCGTGCGTGTTCACATCCCCCAGTGGTTGAAAAGGAGTATGAAACTTTAGTTACCTAAAGTCAACGCAAATTTGTAATGAATTTTCAACTTTTTTGGATTTCTCGGTATAAAACGCCACTGACCTCGGACTTTACCCCACGACAGTTTTTGCTTTTTCTTTCAGCTAAAGAACGCCGGAAATTCGACACTGGCTTGTTAACTTTGCTGGACGTTGTCGACGCCAAACCAGCCCAGAAGCTATATCGATACAGAAAGGCCCCCGGACGGAGGGGCCGGATATAAGGTTTATCGCGAGTTCCGCACGCAAAGAAGGCCACTTAATGTGGCCTTCGTCTTGCGCAGGACTGTAGAGCAGGAAACCTTATATCCGGCCCCTCCGTCCGGGGACCGCGCCGTACCAGCTACAGCGTCATGTTTGAATCGGCGTCGACGTCGAACGGCGAGATTTCACCTCGGTCGAATTTACGGCGAGCGACCTCCGCGATCATGGCTGCGTTATCGGTACAGGCAGACAAGGGCGGCACCGTTACGCGAATCCCCTGACGCCCAAGCTTCTTGATCATCATCTCGCGCAGATGCGGGTTGGCCGAGACGCCGCCACCGATGCAGTATTCCTTGCATCCGGTAGCGTGCAATGCGTTTTTGGCCTTCTTGTACTGCACGTCAAAGACAGCTGCCTCAAACGAAGCCGCCAGATCGGGCAGGTGAATCGTGCGCCCGGCCTTGGTCTCCTGTTCAATGTAGAGCGTCACAGCGGTTTTAAGGCCCGAAAGCGAGAAGCGATAGTCTCCTCTGCTGTTAAGCGCACGGGGGAAATCGATCGCCTTGGGGTTGCCCGTCTCGGCCAGCTTGGAAATGATGGGGCCACCGGGATAGCCCAGACCCAATGCCTTGGCTACCTTGTCGAAGGCCTCGCCCACAGCGTCGTCGAGTGTCTCACCAAGCCCCTCGTAGTCGCCCCATGCCTTCACGTGCACGAGCATGGTGTGCCCGCCCGAGACAAGCGTGAAGATGAACGGCGGCTTGAGGTCGGGCTGCGCCAGCAAGTTGGCAAACAGGTGCCCCTCCAGATGGTTGACGCATACGAGCGGCTTACCGGCAGCGTAGGCAAAGCCTTTGGCAAAGGCTACGCCCACCACGAGGGCGCCCACCAGGCCCGGACCCTGTGTTACGCCCACGGCGGCAAGCTCGCTGGGAGCAATGGCTCCACCCTCAAGGCCAAGCGATGCTGCGGCATCCTCGAGCGCCGCATCCACGACACTCACAATCACCTCAACGTGTTTGCGCGAGGCGATCTCGGGCACCACGCCGCCAAAGCGGGCATGGAAATCAATCTGTGTCGACACCTGGTTGGCCAGCATATTGCCATCCGCATCGATAATCGCCACGGCCGTCTCGTCGCAGGAACTCTCGATAGCGAGCACTAGGCGGCGGCGCTCAATTTCGGCACGCTCCCCCTCGGAGCGCCCGGGCGCAGGCAGCGGCCATACGCGCTGCTCTGCCGCCGTCGGCTCGGGCGAAGCATTGTCGACCGGAAGCACCAGGGGCAGCGGAGCCGTCATGACGATGGCATCCTTGCCGGCACCATAGTAGCCGCGGCGCCGTCCTGCCTCGGTAAAGCCCAGAGCGTTATAAAGCGCGATCGCTCCCTCGTTGCCGTCCTCGACCTCGAGCGAAGCCGTGGTGCAGCCGAGCATCTGGGCATCATAGCTCACATGCGACAGCAGCTTGCGGGCAATGCCCTCACGGCGATGTGCCGGGTCGACGGCGACATCCAGAATCTGTACATCACCGTCCACGACCATACCGCCGGCAAGGCCCAGCAGCTTGCCGTCGTCGTGTGCCACCCACCAACTACGCGGCGCAGCGACGTCCTCGCCCAGTTCGGACAGGAACATGCCCGGCGTCCACGCCTCGTGTCCGGCACCTTCAAAGCAGGCAGCTTCCAACGCGCTCGCGCCCTCGGCATCCGCCGCGCCCATGGGACGGAACTGCAGATGACGACCGGCGAGCTCATCGGCAACGCCCGTAATTCCGCTCTGCGCACTCTCGGCAAGACCAAGACGCTTGCGCTCGTTTTCCTCGGCATCCGAAAGGCGCGTGTAAATCGGCAGGACGCGGGCCGGATCGCCGTCACCCGCAGCGTGCGCGAGCAGCAAGCCCTCGCCCGAAGGCCACCACAGGTCGCGCTCCACGCAGCGGACGGTCTCGTCCTCACCCAGCAGCTTGCCATAGCGCACGAGACCGTCACCGGTCAGCTGAACCTGGTCCCAGTCCGCTGCTTGGCGCCACTCATCGAGCGCCACGGCGGCCTTGACCACGTGTTCGCGCTCAAATTGACGCTCGGGACCCTCATCGACCAGCATATACAGCGCCGGATATACCTCACCGCGCATAGCATCGGCCAAGATACCAAGCTTGCCGCGCACGCCAGCCTTCCACGCCGTCCAAGCGCAAGCGTCGAGCGTCGACACGCCCAGCAGCGGAACATTGGCACCACGCGCGAGGCCCTTGGCAGTGGAGATGCCGATACGCACACCCGTAAACGACCCCGGGCCGCGACCGACCACGTAGCAACCAACATCGCTGCGATCCAGACCGGCCTGAGCCAGCACGCCATCAACGGTATTCACGAGCTCAACGTTGGCGTGACGGCGACACATGTGGTCGCCACTCACGAGCTTCGCCTCGCCCGTCTGCCCATCAATCCAGCTTGCCGCGCAGGCAAGCATGTCGGTCGAGGTATCGAGCGCCACCACCAGCGCGTTGTCGTTATGCAAGCTCATCTTGTACAGCCTTATCAATCAAATGGGAAAGCTCCATTGCGCGGTCACCGTGCGCCTCGAGCGTTATCGTTCGCACATCGCTGTCGCCCTCATCACGCTTGAGCGTCACCGAAAGATACTCATCCGTCAGCTCGTCCTGGAATTGTTCGCCCCATTCCAGCAGGCAAGCACCCTCATAGCCCAGCACATCGAAAATGCCCGTATCCTCGAGCTCGTAGGCATGCTCCAGGCGGTATAGATCAAAGTGAAACAGCGGAATACGACCTTGATCGTGAACGGCCATGAGCGCAAACGTAGGGCTCGTAACCATATGCCCATCGCCCAGCCCGCGCGAGACGCCCTTGGTAAAGTGAGTTTTGCCCACTCCCAGGCCACCGGTCAGGATGAGCACATCGCCGTCCTCAAGGCACGGTGCAATTAGCTCGCCAAAGTACTCCGTATCGGCAGCGCAAGTCGTTTTGTAAGTACCTACCCCCAGGCGCTCCAGGGACATATATGCTCCTTATTATTCCGAGGCGTCCTCTGGTGCGGGATGTCGCTCCAGATAGTCGCCCAGCATCTTAAAGTCTTCCTCCAGCAGCTCCTGCCACGCCGGATTGCGCAGCGCTGCTGCCGGATGGAACGTGGGCATTACTACAAAATGCCCCATCTGGTGGAACCTGCCGCGCAGCTTAGTAATGCCAATCTCGGTCTTAAGCACAAAGTGAGTCGCGGGGTTGCCGAGCGTCACGATAATATCGGGCCAGATGCTTCGAATCTGCTCACGCAAAAACGGCGAGCAGGCCAGCACTTCCTCGGGACGCGGATTGCGGTTTCCCGGCGGGCGAC
>URTW01000154.1 GCA_900550815.1 uncultured Collinsella sp. | reverse complement strand
CTGTCTGCCTTCCTATGGAGCCGCGCGTCTGGGGCATCAACGATTCCAAAAAGCTCACGCCGGCGCGCCGCGAGTTGCTCTCAGTGAAGATTGCCGAGGTGGCGACGGCGATCGGTTTTTGCCATATCGCTCCCGCGGATATCGATGAGATGGGCATGGCCCGCGCCATCCGCGCTGCCGTCGCGGGTGCTGTGGCCGATACGGGGCTTGAACCCGACTGCGTCCTCATGGACGGTAATCCTTTGGGTGCCGTTCCTAACGAGCGCGATGTGGTGAAGGGCGATGCCAAGATCGCCTGCATCGCCGCGGCGTCCATCATGGCCAAGGTCACGCGTGACGAGATGATGGTCGAGTACGACGCCGAGTATCCCGAGTACCATCTGGCCGAGTCGAAGGGCTATGCGAGCCCCGAGCACATCGAGGCCATTCGCAAACATGGACTTTGTCCGCTGCACCGCGTGAGCTTTTGCGGAAACTTTCTGCAGACTGAGCGCCTTTTCTAGGCCAATTGTGGAGACATGGACCTCTGGGGTTTTATAAACCTGCTGGTAGCGGGCCGTATGCAACACCATTGTTGCGTACGGCCCGTTTTTTGACGGCATTTGGTCAGCTTTTGGTTTGCTTCCGGTACTTACCCGCATGAAAGGTGCCCTCATCATCGGGGCAATGCAGTGTGCGGGAAAGGAGACCCCATGAGTGCCGCAAGCAAAAAGAGCAAGACGCAGCAGCTCAAGGAGCGTTGGGAAAACGGCGAGCTCGACTCCGGGGCGATGACGCCCGAGTTTATCAAGGGACTCAGTCCCCGCGAGCTAGGCATGCTGGGCGAGCTGATCACCATCGACTACTTTAACGAGCGCGGCTACACCTTGCTGGAGCAGGGCTATCGTTGCACCGAGGGCGAGGCCGATCTGGTGCTGCTCGATGAGCTCGACGATGTCGTGGTGATGGCCGAGGTCAAGACCAGACGCGTTGCGCTGGATTGCACCACGCGGGTCTTTCCCGAGGAGGCCGTGGACGCCCAAAAGCAACGCCGCTACCGCCGCATCGCAAGTTGCTATCTCATGGAGCATTATCCGCTCAAGGCGATTCGCTTCGATGCTGTGGGTGTCACCATCCGCGGCGGGCATATCGCCGAGATCGAGCATCAGTACAACGCGTTCGATTGGCAGGTGTCGTGATGGCGTTCGAGACGTTTGCCGTTCACGCGGCCTGCATCCGCGGCGTCGAGGCGATTCACGTCACGGTCGAGGTCTCGCTTGCCGGTGGCGTTCCGGGCATCCAGATGCTCGGCATTCCGAGTATGGAGGTGATGGAGTCACGCGGTCGTATTCGCTGCGCGATGCGCTCCGCCGGGTTCGAGATCCCGCGCTCGGGCATTACCGTTAACCTGGCACCCGGCGATATCCGCAAGACCGGTAGCGGCTTTGACCTGCCCATCGCCATCGCGGTTCTAGCGGCCGATGAGCAGATTCCCCGTGACAACCTCGATCGCTGCCTTATCGCAGGTGAGCTTGGTCTGGACGGTACGGTGCTTCCCGTCAAGGGCGAGGTGGCGTTTCAGCTATTGGCTCGCGACATGGGGCTGTCTTTTATCGCCGGCAGGTCCGACCAGCATGTGCCACTCGCGGGCGTAGATTGCGGCTTTATCGACCATCTGTCTCAGCTTGCTCATGGCATGGGCGATGCCGCACGGCACTACTTGGATTCCGAGGGTGTCGAGGCGACCTTTGAGCCCGAGCTCGACTATGCAGACGTGCTGGGGCAGGAAGTCGCTAAACGCGGCATGGCGCTTGCGGCGGCAGGAGAACTCGGCTTGCTCATGATCGGGTCTCCGGGATCGGGCAAGACGATGCTCGCACGCCGTATGACCGGCATCCTGCCCGAGCTTTCCGTTGAGGATCAGCAGGAGGCACTGTGCATCCATTCGGTTTTGGGTGAGAACATTGATGGCTTGTTGGCGGGGCACCGCCCCTTCCGCAGTCCCCACCACAGTATTTCGACCGCAGGCCTTATCGGCGGCGGGCGCCCGGTGCACCCGGGTGAGATCAGCCTTGCTCATGGCGGCGTGCTCTTTTTGGACGAGCTTGCCGAGTTTCCCACTGGCGTGCTGCAGACGCTGCGTCAGCCCATCGAGCGCGGCTACGTGAGGATCGTACGCGTCGACGGGGCTTTTACCTTCCCGTCGCGCTTTCAGCTGCTGGCTGCGAGCAATCCCTGCCCCTGCGGCTTTTTGGGCGATCGCGAGGTGCCGTGTCGCTGCTCGGCGGCGATGGTCGAGCGCTATCGGTCTAAACTGCGCGGTCCTTTGGCCGACCGTATCGACATGATGATCGATGTGACCCGTCCCGACCCTCAAGTGATTATCGAGGGTGCGGAGGGCATGTCGTCGGCCGAGTTACGTGACTACGTTGTGCGCGGTCGCGCCTTTCGCGCTTGGCGCGAATCCCGCATGGACGATGCGGATGCCGAGGCCGAGGATGACGAGACTCGGTCCATTGACGGCGTCGTTTCGACCTTTGAGCTCGATGATGCGGCGGAGAAGTGTGTGCTCGGCCTGTCGAAGCGCACGCATCTCACAGGGCGTGGCATCGTGCGCCTTGTTCGCATTGCGCGCACGATCGCAGATGTCGCCGAGAGCGAGCAGGTGACGCAGGACCACGTGCTCGAGGCGGCGATGTACCAGGGAAGGAGGGACCAATGATGGCTGAGGGGACCTTCGAGCTGCATCCAGGTGACGCGTTGTATCCCGAGACCGTTTTGGAGCTTTCTGATGTACCTCAGACGCTCTATGTGCGCGGCAACCCCGAGGCGCTTTCGACGCCCGCGCTCTCCATCATCGGTGCGCGAAAGGCCTCGCCGTATGGTCTTGCCGTGGCAGAGCTTGCGGCGAAGGTGGCGGTTGAGGCGGGAGTGACGGTAGTTTCGGGCGGTGCAGTCGGTTGTGACCAGGCCTCGGGTTGGGCTGCGGTCAACGCCGGCGGCAAACACGTCGTGGTGCTGGGGACGGGCGCCGACGTGGTCTACCCGCGTTCGAGCGCGGGGCTTATTACGCGCACGCTCGATACGGGCGGCGCGGTCGTGTCGATCTCTCCGTGGGGCATGGGCCCGCGCAAGTTTGCCTTTCCGCGTCGCAATCGCGTGATCGCGGCCCTGTCGCAAGCCCTCTTTGTATCCGAGGCGGGTATGCCTTCCGGGACGTTTTCTACAGCCGAGGCTGCTATGGATTTGGGGCGCGAACTTCTTGCCGTGCCGGGGTCGATCCTATCGCCCGAGTCGCGTGGCACGAATTACCTCATTGCGAACGGTGCCTGCTGCATTGTCGACGAGGAGTCCATCGAGATGGCTATCTCTCGCATATACGGCACCCTGCGCTACTCGCGCCCCGATGCTCCCGGCATTGCCGACCTGAATCCAACACAGCAGACCGTGATGCATGCGCTCATCGCCTCTCCGCTCAAGGTCGACGACATCGCGGCGCTCGTCTCACTCGATGCTGTCGGCGTACTCAAACTCTTGGGTTCGCTTGAACTCGAGGGCCTTATCGAGCGCATGATGGATGGAAGGTATGCGCCCTCCAAGTTTGCCCTTCACGCCCAGACGCCCTTCGGTCACAATGGAAAACGTGTCAATTAGAAAGGTGTTTGCAGATGCAGTTCGATCAGGTGACGGTTATCGGTGGCGGTCTGGCGGGTTCGGAATGCGCGATCCAGCTGGCAGACCGCGGGTTTGCCGTAAAGCTGTGCGAGATGCGCCCCCAGGTGAGCTCCCCGGCTCACCATACCGATCACCTGGCAGAGCTCGTCTGCTCCAATTCGTTTAAGTCGACCCGTCCGGATTCCGCGGCTGGTTTGCTGAAGGCCGAGCTTGAGCGCATGGGTTCAGTCCTGCTCGACTGCGCCCATCGCGCTGCTGTTCCCGCTGGTGGCGCCCTGGCGGTCGACCGTGTTACATTCTCCGAGCTCGTCGAGGCTGAGGTTGCCGCCCGCCCCAATATCGAGGTCGTTCACGGCGAGGTCACCCAGATCCCCGAGGGCCACGTGGTCATTGCCGCGGGCCCGCTGTGTTCACCGGCGCTGAGCGAAGAGGTCATGAAGCTCGTCGGTGGCGACGCCCTTGCGTTCTTCGATGCCGCGGCGCCGATCGTCGATGCCTCCACGCTCGATATGGACGTGCTGTTTTCGCAGTCGCGCTACGAGGAGCAGGGGAGCGGCGACTATCTCAACGCTCCGCTCAACAAGGAGGAGTACGAGGCCTTTATCGAGGCGCTCACCACGGCCGACCGCGTGGTGCTCAAGGACTTTGAGGGCGGCGATCTGTTCCAGGCCTGCCAGCCTGCCGAGGAGGTTGCGCGCACCGGCAAGGACGCCATTCGCTTTGGCGCCATGAAGCCCGTCGGCCTCACCGACCCGCGTACCGGACGTCGCCCTTGGGCGGCGATTCAGCTGCGTGCCGAGAACAAGGAGAAGACCGCCTATAACCTGGTGGGCTTCCAGACCAACCTGACCTTTGGCGAGCAGAAGCGCGTCTTCCACATGGTGCCGGGCCTGGAGAACGCTGAGTTCTTCCGCTACGGTGTCATGCACCGCAATACCTTTGTCGACGCCCCGCACGTGCTCGATGGCACCTTTGCCGTGCCCGGTACCGGCGTGCGCCTGGCCGGTCAGATCACCGGCACCGAGGGGTACATGGAAGCCGTGGCGACCGGTCTGCTCGCGGCGCTCTACACCTATGCCGAGGCTATCGGTGCCGCGGGCGTC
>URTW01000153.1 GCA_900550815.1 uncultured Collinsella sp. | reverse complement strand
TCGCCAGGATGGGCTACGTAGGCCGCGTGGTCAGGAAGGACACCGACGTCGAGATCCTCAATATCATGATCGGCAAAACCCAAGTGTGCTAGGACAGTTCGTCGGCTACTTGGTGTTCGTAGAAGGCTTCTACTACGGCGTTGAAGTCGCGGGCGAAGTCTTCCATGGTTCCGCGCCAGGTGGCTCGGCTGGGCTTACCTTGGCCCACAAAGGCGGTTTGGATGCCGCAATCGGGGGACGGGAAGTCGCGTTTGGGATCATTGCCCACCATAAGGACCTCGTGCGGCTCGAGCCCCATCACCTGAAGCTGCTCTAGATAGTAGGTGGCATCGGGCTTGCAGCGGGTGGTGTTTCCCATGTGCGTGACGAGCTCAAAGGGAGCATCGGCCAGGTCGCCCCAGCCCATGCGGCACTCGATGGCCCCCTGGGGAAAGCTGGGGGTGGTAAAGAGCGCGCAACGCAGTCCAGCGTCCTGTACGGCCTGGAGCGCGGCGTGCGCGCCCGGCATGGCGTGGGCGTTAATGACATCGTCGTTCTTGTACGGAAGAACTTCGCGGTCATAGTAGGTAAACGCCTCGTAGATGATGGGATCGGAGAGGCGGATCCCGCATCGGCGCTCGACCTCTTCTTGGTAAAACTCAAGATTGGTGCGGTTGTCCGTGCCGCTGCGGCGATTGGCGTTGAGGTCGACCAAGATAGTGCCGAGGCGTGCCATCGTGCCACCGTGGCTGCGGCGACCGATATCCGCGAGCATCGACGAGACATCCTTAAAATAGCGAAGGATGAACGCGTTGAGGTTGATGCTAAGAAGCGTCTCGTCCATATCGAAAACGACTGCTTTGAGCACGCGGGCACCTTTCTCGAAAAATCGTTCCAGAATCGTTGGCTCCGGATACTTTACCGCAAAGCCGTATGCCTAACTGCCTATCGTCAACTTATGGAGACGGTCGTCCACAAGATTGCGAAAAAGTCTCCATACGAGTAAAAAATCGCAGTTCACGCTTGAAATCGAAATGATTTCCCCGTAACCTATACGAACGTGATTGCATAAGCGTCACATTAGTATCTGTCGGCTCCCGAGTGTTCCTAAACGTTGTGTGCTTGTCGCACCCTTCTGTAGGTCCTAGCAATCGGGGCCCCGTAGTTCGAAAGGGGTCCACCTTTGAGTGAGATTCAGAACTCGTCCATTTTCTCTCTTGACGATGTCAACGAGGAGGAGATGAACAACCTCATCGACGGTACGATTACCGACTTTGATGAGGGCGATCTCGTTAACGGCACTGTCGTTAAGATCGAGCATGACGAGGTGCTCGTTGACATCGGATTCAAGTCCGAGGGCGTTATCCCGGTCCGCGAGCTGTCCATCCGCAAGGACGCTAACCCTGCAGACATCGTTGCACTCGGTGATCCCATCGAGGCTCTGGTTCTCCAGAAGGAGGACAAGGACGGTCGTCTGGTCCTGTCCAAGAAGCGTGCCGAGTACGAGCGTGCTTGGAACCGCATCGAGGAGAAGTTCAACTCCGGCGAGAACGTCGAGGGCGAGGTTATCGAGGTTGTCAAGGGCGGCCTGATTCTCGACATCGGCCTGCGTGGCTTCCTGCCCGCTTCCCTCGTCGACCTCCGTCGCGTCAAGGCCCTCCCCTCCTACATGGGCACCCGCATCGAGGCTCGCGTCATCGAGATGGACCGCAACCGCAACAACGTCGTCCTCTCCCGTCGCGTCGTGCTCGAGGAGTCCCGTAAGGCCGAGCGCTCCGAGATCCTGTCCAAGCTCAAGTCTGGTATGCGTCTCCAGGGCACCGTTTCCTCCATCGTCGACTTCGGCGCCTTCGTCGACCTCGGCGGTATCGACGGCCTCATCCACATCTCCGAGCTCTCCTGGAACCACGTCAACCATCCTTCTGAGGTTGTCAAGGTCGGCCAGGAGGTCGAGGTCGAGGTTCTCGACGTCGATCTCAACCGCGAGCGCATCTCCCTGGGTCTCAAGCAGACCACCGAGGATCCGTGGCGCGCACTGGTCAAGAAGTACCCCGTCGGCGCTATCGTCGAGGGCACTGTGACCAAGCTTGTCCCGTTCGGCGCTTTCGTCGACCTGGGCGAGGGCATCGAGGGCCTGGTGCACATCTCCGAGATGGCCAACAAGCACGTCGATCAGCCTTCTCCGGTCACCCCCGTGGGCGCCAAGGTTCAGGTCACGGTCATGGAGATCGCCCTCGACCGTCGTCGTCTCTCCCGGTCCATGCCGTCTGCTGCTGCGACTCTGGGCGTCGAGATCGAGGTTACCCCGCTGCCTTCCGAGAAGAAGGACGAGGAGACCGACGCCGAGTAAATCGGTTTGACGATCACTTGTTTTAAGGGATCCGTCCGCAATGGACGGGTCCCTTTTTGCTTAGGCTGCCGAGCTGCGCGATGCTGCCCGTGCGTAACGCTGCCCGGGCTGTCCATAGGCTATTGGGTTGTCGGTGCATGAAAAGTGCCGACATCCCGCCTCGGGGAGGAGGCGGGAACACACCGAGTAGACGGAGGGGTGCGGAGCGCGGTCGCGTCTCGACTGACGACGTTGCCCATCGACGACCCTATTGTACTGTATAGCGTGGTTCTTGGTTTATCGTGTCGAACGCTTGTGTTGTGCCATTGCTTGCGGCAACGGTGTGCTACACTCTTGCACTGCTGAGTGGGCTAGACGGTCGCGCGATGTGCTGCTTGCAGTACGCGTGAGGAAAGTCCGGGCTCCAGAGGGCGGGATGCCGGCTAACGGCCGGGCGGAGTGATCCGACGGAAAGCGCCGCAGAAAAGAAGACTCCCACCTGCGCCGCAAGGCGTAAAGGGAAAAGCTGAAACGGTGGTGTAAGAGACCACCAGCGTCGTGGCAACACGGCGGCTTGGCAAGCCCCATCCGGAGCAAGCGCGAATAGGAACGCTATGGGCCGGCCCGGTCCGCGTTCGGGTAGCGTGCGTGGAGCTGCACGGTAACGTGCAGACAAGATAAATGACCGTTCACGACAGAACCCGGCTTATAGGCCCACTTGGCAACTATGTTGACGCTGCGAACCCGTCAGCGCGGCAATCTGCCTTTCAAGCCTTCGGGCATGACCATAAGGTCAATGCCCTCGTCTTTCAAGGCACCTTGCTCGCGCTGACGGGTTCTCGCTGTTGGTGACGGTATCATTGGCGTTTCCGTTCTTGTTGGCGAGGTCAACGGTACGGCCTTTGCCGTATTATTGAGGCTGTTTGTTGCTGCGCTTTATTTTGTTGAGGGGCTTTGTTGGACAGCTATTTTACTCTGCAATCGAATATTGAGGCTTCGGGCGAGTTTGTGGACCGCAAGAGCCGTTTTATTGCCCAACTAGTCCATATTGAGTCCGAGGATGAGGCGAATGCCTTTATCGAGATGGTTCGCAAGCGTCATTACGACGCTCGACACAATGTTCCCGCGTGGATTTTGGTCGATGGACGCGAGCGCCAGAGCGATGACGGTGAGCCGAGCCGCACGAGCGGTATGCCGACGCTCGAGGTGTTGCGCGGTGCGGAGCTCAAAAATGTTTGCTGCGTGGTGACGCGCTATTTTGGTGGCACGCTGTTAGGGCCTGGTGGCTTGGTACGTGCCTATACCGCGGCGACGCAGGCGGCGGTGTCAGCTGCTCGGGAGGCCGGGCAGATCGTCGAGATGACGAGCGGCGTGCCTGTTGACGTGCATGTGGCCTATCCGCAGTATGAGCAGGTGCTTCGTTTGGCGCAGGATTCGGGTGCCAAGGTTTCGGATACCGATTACGCGGATGCCGTGACACTTCATTTGGTGTTTAAAGCGGGGGAGCAGGAGCTGTTTTGCGCTAAGATGCGCGAGCTTATGGCGGGGCGCGAGAAGAGCGAGGTCGGCGCTCCCGAGTTTGCCAAGTTCTAACGGCGACGGCCGGCGTGCTCTTGGAGGGATCCCAAGCGCGCCGGCCGTCATTTTATGTTGCCGCCGTTTACTCGGCGAGCTGCTTTAGTACATCGCAGGCGATCTCGACGGCATCGTCGATGCAGCCGGGGCAGCTGCGGAGCGGACCCTTGTCCGATCCGATGCCCTTGAGCGTGCCGCAGACGGTCGTCGTGTTCTTCTCGCCAAAACGCTTGGCGATTTCGCGCGACAGCTTGTAGGTCTGGCCCTTGGTCTTGGGGTTTTCCATGCCGTCGCTCATTACAAACCCAATGATGGCCACGGCGCCCGAGATGGCGCCGCAAGTCTCGGTCATGCCGCCCATGCCGGCGCCAAAGCCCTCGATGAGGGTAAAGGCGACCTGGGGGTCGAGCCCGACGGCGGGAGCGAGCGTGCAGGCGACGGCTTGGGCGCAGTTAAAGCCACGGGCGTGGTATTCGGCAGCCTGAGCCTGACAGGCGGTGATGTCGAGCTGGGCCGTATCGATTTGCTTCATCGTTGTCTCCTTGGTCACGGTGTACCCGCCTATGGTACCCGTGACGGGGCATGTAATCATCGAGAGCTTCATGTATGCCTCATTTTTATCTATCGAGCAAATGCCCAAGGCTTGAGATAAATACCCCTGATCAATTTGTCCCTTAACCTACCTTGGGGATGGGTTGAGAGGGGTACAGGGTAGCGGTATCGTGAACCGAATAAAACTAAAACCCAGGCAAGGGAGCTAGATATGAGCGAGCAGACCATCGGTACTACATGTGTTCAGGGCGGCTATCACCCGGGAGATGCCGAGCCGCGCCAGGTGCCCATCTACCAGTCCACCACGTGGAAGTACGACACGTCCGAGCACATGGGCAAGCTGTTTGA
>URTW01000152.1 GCA_900550815.1 uncultured Collinsella sp. | reverse complement strand
CCGGTGAAGATTAGGACGTCCGCTCCGCGCGGCAGTGCATGCTGAGCGGCGCGCAGGCACTTCATATCGGCAGTACCACGCTCCACGGGGATGCCGCCAACGCGGCTAAAGGCCCAGCGCACGATCTTGCTCTTAGCGAACTCTGACTTAAAGATGGGACGAATGCGGCGCCCCCCAAAGAACAGCGCCGTCTCCACGGCCAAGAGCTCGGCCATCGAGGTGTGGTTGCAGATGACCACGCTGCCGCGGCCTTCCTGGCGCTCAAACAGAAGATCGGCGTCCTCGACCTTCCAGCGCCACATGAGCTTGGAGAAGGCCCAAAGGATGGCCATGACTACGACGACGGTGCCGCGGATGAGCGCCGGGAACTCGTCGTAGGGGGCGTTGTAGTAATCCTCGGGCGTCTGCTTAAACAGGCGCATGGGCTACCTCCTTTTGTTGATGAGGTTCTCGATTATCGAGACGACCTCGTCGATGGTGTGGGCGGTGGAGTCGACGTGCACGGCGTCCTCGGCGGGCACGAGCGGGGCGACCTCGCGGCTGCTGTCGAGCTTGTCGCGCTGCTTAAGGGAGTCGAGCGTCTCGTCGACCTCGGCCTCGAGCTGCTCGGACGTGAGCGGCTGGGCATCGTTTTGGTGGCGCTGAAGCACGCGGCGGCGGGCGCGCTCGCGCGGGTCGGCGGTCAGGAAGACCTTGACCTGCGCGTTGGGGAACACGACGGTGCCGATGTCGCGACCCTCGGCCACGTTACCGCGGTCCTCGGCGGCACGGCGCTGATGGATGAGCATGGCGGCGCGCACGCCCGGATAGGCCGAGACCTTGGACACGTTGGCGTCGACCTGCGGGGTGCGAATGGCAGCCGAAGCGTCCTGGCCGTCGATGGTCAGGCGCGTATCCTCACCGGTGCCGTTGGTAAAACGAATCTCGATCTGCTCGGCGAGGGCGTCAATGGCTGCCTCGTCGTCCAGGTCGATGCAACGGTCGAGCGCGGCGAAGGTGACGGCGCGATACATAGCGCCCGTGTCGAGCTTGTTAAAGCCCAGCTGGCGGGCGATCTCTTTGGCGATGGTTGACTTGCCGGAACCGGCGGGGCCGTCGATGGCGACGATCATGCAATGCTTCCTATCGATGGTAGACGTACTGGAATGGTTCGCGGGCGCTGGGGCGCGGCGGGTTGCCTAGCCCGTGTAGCGCTCGCGGTAGGTGTTGCGCTTAGGCGCGGAGCCGTGGCTGCCGTGGTGACGCGTGCAGCTGGCGGGCGTGTCTTGGGGCTTGCCGCCGTTGCTCTTGGCGCTCGCCTGCTTGGGCGGGATGCCGCCGGCCTTGAGGATCTGCACCTCGCGGTCGGTGAGCTCGCGCCACGAACCCTTGGCCACGTCCTTGAGCTCCAGGCCGGCAAAGTTACAGCGGTGCAAACGAATCACCGGATGGTGGATCTTGCTCAGCATGCGCTTGACCTGGTTCTTGCGGCCTTCGCGGATGATGACCTCCACGGCGGTGGTACCGGGCTTGACGCCCTGTGGCGCCACGGCCTCGGCCTCGCGTGCGGTGATGACGCGGCAGATTGCCGGCTGGCATAGGCCGTCGTCGAGCTCGATGCCATGGCGGAGCGGGTCTAGATCGCGTTCGGTCAGCTGCCCGTCAACGAGTGCCTGGTAGGTCTTATAGACATGCTTGCTGGGGTGCTGCAGGTCCTGCGACAGGTCGCCGTCGGTGGTAAAGAGCAAAAGGCCCGTGGTGTCGCGGTCCAGACGACCCACCGGGAAGAGCCCCGGAAAGCGGTCGCGCGGGACCAGATCGGCCACGCAAGGGCGTTCCTGCGGATCGCTCAGGGTGGTGAGGTAGCCGGTCGGCTTGTAGAGCATCAAGTATACGGCGCCCTGGTTGAGCTTGACGGGCATGCCGTCGACCTCGATATGGTCGCGGTCGACGTCGACCTTGGTGCCCAGTTCGGTCGCGACCTGGCCGTTGACGGTCACGCGGCCGGCGGCCATCAGGTCCTCCGAGCCACGGCGGCTCGCCACGCCCGCGCGCGCCAAAAAGCGCTGCAGGCGCATGGTGTGCGGATAGACGGGCTGGGTGTCGGTTGCGGGTACTGCGTTGCCTATGGCGCGCGTCTCCCCTACTTCGTTAGTCCTCGTCATGCAAATCCTCCGAGGTCTCGTCGACGACCAGGGTCTCCAAGTCCTCGACTGCCTCAACATCTTCAACATCGGTATCGAGCAGTTCACGCTCTTCGTCCAGGTCCTCGGCCTGTTCCTCGAGCGTGGACTGAATACTGCGGCCGCTCAGACGCTCGCGGATAAACTGGCGCGACTGCTCGTCGGGGGCAAACTGCTCCAGATCGGGCAGGTCGCGGGTGGAGCGCAGGCCGAACTTTTCCAAGAAGGCGTTGGTCGTGCCGTAAATGATGGCCTGACCGCGCTGGGGGTCGCGGCCGAGCTCGCGCACCAGGCCCTTGTCCACGAGCGACGCGATGACGCCGTCAGAATTGACGCCGCGGATGCCCTTGACCACCTCGCGAGTCACGGGCTGGTGGTATGCGATGACGGCCAGGGTTTCGAGCGCCGCCTGCGACAGCTTTTGCGTGTCCCAGCTCAACACATAGGCCTCGACCACGTCGTGGTAGGCGGGGTGCGTAAACAGGCGCCAGCCGCCGGCGACCTCGCGCAGCTGAAAGCCGCGGTTGGCCTCCTCGTACTCAACCTTGAGCTCGGCGAGCAGCGATGCGCATTCGCCGGGGGCGATATCCAGTGCGCCGGCCAGCGCGGGCGCACTCACCGGGTCGCTCGACACCAGCAGCAGCGCCTCGAGGGCGCCTTTGAGGCTGTTTGCCTCCAGCGTGGAAAGGGTTGACATGGTTGCGGCTCCTATTCGGTGAGCTCGGGGCCCTCGCCGGGCACGTATGCCTCGGCGCCCTCGACGCGGTTGATGCGGATGGTTCCAAAGATCTCGTCC
This sequence comes from uncultured Collinsella sp., assembly GCA_900550815.1. Taxonomy (GTDB): domain Bacteria; phylum Actinomycetota; class Coriobacteriia; order Coriobacteriales; family Coriobacteriaceae; genus Collinsella. The sequence goes on along the minus strand of URTW01000152.1, from coordinate 2,034 downwards.
TGGCTCAGCGTGAGCGAGCCGCGCTTGGCGAGCTCCAGCATGGCCAGGAAGGTGACGACGAGCTGCTCGGTGGTGGCATCGCCGTCCAGTAGCTCGCGGAAGGTGCAGGTTTGGTGCGCCATGGTAAAGCGGTCGACTGAGGCCACGGTCAGGTCGAGCGGCACGCGATGCGGCGCCACATGCTCGGCCTCCAGCAGGAAGGTCTGGCGCTTGCCGTCCAAGTCGGCACAGATGACGGCGAGACCGCGCAGCGTGATGCCGGCAAGGTAGTCGGGCATAAGGCCTAGGAACTCGGGGTCGGGGCCGGCCACGCGCGGATGCATGCGGCTTTCGGCCTGCATGCGCGCACCGAGGGCCGCAGCCGCGCCTGTAATCTGCTTGTAGGCAAGCAGGCGCTGGATCAGGACCTCACGCAGCGCGTCGCCGTCAAGCGTGCTGAGCTCCTCAAGGTCTTCGTCGAACTCGTCATCGTCGTCATCGACTTTGCGCGGGGCCTCCTGCGGCACCAGAGAGGCGGCCTTGATATCCAAAAGGGTTGCCGCGACCAGCAAAAAGTCGCTCGCCACGTCCAGGTCCAGCGCCTCGATGCGCTCGGCCTCGGCCAGGTATTGCTCGGCCACCTCGCTGATGGAGATGGCGCCGATATCTACTTTTTGGCGGGTTACCAGCTGCAGCAGCAGGTCGAACGGTCCGCTGTAGACCTGCGTCGACACGCGATACGACATCTTCGACCTCCTTTGACGGCGCCTTCGCGGCGCGGTTTGGGTGCATATTGCGACAGTTTTGCACGGTCGACCTGTAAGTTTACCTTAGATGCCGGCGATTGCGAAGTTGAGCAGCTGCTCAGCAAGCGGATACACGGTAACGTCGAAATAGCGGCCGATTACATCGATGCCGGTCCACATAGGCAGCAGGTATAGAACCAGGATGAGTATGGGCATAGCGTATTGCTGCAGGCGGTAATAGTTGTTGAGCGCCGTGCCCTTGAGGAAGGGCACGATGATCGACGAGCCGTCGAGCGGCGGGATCGGGATGAGGTTAAAGAACGCGAGCGACAAGTTGACCACGATAAACGTGGCACCGAAGTTCATGATCTGTGACGCTACGGCAAAGGGCATGCTTGCATAGAGGTTGCCGTACGTTACTTGCATGAGAGCGGCAGCGAGGCACGCGAGGGCGATGTTTGATGCGGGGCCGGCAACGCTCACCAGGACCTCGTCGCGCTTGGGGTGCTTGAGGGTGTTGAGGTAGACAGGCACCGGTTTGGCAAAGGCGAACACCGGGCCTCCGGCGGCGAGCATCAGCAGCGGCAGGATGATGGTGCCAAACGGGTCGATATGGTTGAGCGGGTTGCGCGACACGCGACCGCGCGAACGGGCTGTCTTATCGCCGAGTGCCCAGGCCGCGGCGGCGTGTGCACTTTCGTGGATAACGATGCCGACGATGACGGCGACGGCGCTGGCGAGCAGGTTCATGAGGTAGCTGCTGGACATGGCACTCTCCTAGCGGACGCGGCGCGAGGCGCGCGTGAGCAGGTAGTCAATTACAAACAGGATCACAGCGACGATGGCGTAATCCAGGCGGAACACGCCACCAAAGGGCGATGTGATGATGCCGTAGCCGGCGATGGCGCTCGGCAGCGCGCGTGAAAGCTCAACGACAAAGCCCACGATCTGCAGTTTGGCGGTCAGGCCGCTAAAGCACAGCAGCACGGTCATCGCGCTCATAAAGATGCCGCAGATGCGACAGGCGATGGCGATGACGCTCATCGCCACGGCAGCGGCCTTACGAGAATTCACGCGCGGTCTCCTCTTCGATCTGGGTGGAAAGCTCCAGCCATTCGTCCTCGAGCTTGGGCAGTTCTTGCTTAAGGCCGTTATATTCCCCCAGCGCGGCATTGAACTTGTCCTGATCGGCATAAAGCTCTTCGCTAGCCATCAATTCCATAAGCTCGTCATAGCGGGCGCGCTTTTTGTCCAGCTCCGCCTCGATCTTCTTCAGCTGGTTGCGCACGCCCTTAAGCTTTTAGTTGCG
>URTW01000151.1 GCA_900550815.1 uncultured Collinsella sp. | reverse complement strand
CTGCTTGCTCCTAGTGATCTTTCGGCGGCGTTCTTTTCCTGCTTGTCTTGTTGTTCTTGTTGCTGTTGATCACTCTGTTCATGTCGGTGCCCATCAGTCTGGGCGGAGCGGGCTTTCTGGTTGAGTACGCGCCGAACGGCCCTATCCGCGACATCGCCTCCACCGCCATCGAGACGCTGTCCTCGCTGCCTTCGATCGTCGTCGGCATGTTCGGCTTTCTGGTGTTCTCGGTGCAGCTCGGCTGAAAGTACTCCATCATCTCCGGCGCCGTCGCGCTCACCATGTTCAACATCCCCATTCTGGTGCGCGTGATTCAGCAGGCGCTCGAGGACGTGCCGCAGGCCCAGCGCGATGCGTGCCTGGCCATGGGCCTTACCCGCTGGGAGGCCACGCTGCACATCCTGATCCCCGAGGCCATGCCTGCCATCGTGACCGGCATCGTGCTTTCGGCCGGCCGCGTGTTTGGCGAGGCCGCGGCGCTGCTCTTTACCTCGGGCATGAGCTCGCCGGTGCGCCTGAACTTCTTGAGCTTTAACCTGTCGAGTCCCACCTGCGCCTGGAACGTGTTCCGCCCCGGTGAGTCGCTCGCCGTGCACATCTACAAGATTTACGGCGAGGGGAGCCCCGAGGCACAGCAGATCGTTTGGGGCACCGCGGCGCTGCTGATGATTTGCGTGCTGCTGTTTAACGTAGTCGCCCGTATCGTGGGCAAGCAACTGGCAAGGAGGATGACGGCCGAATGAGCGAGATAAATGCAACGCCCGCAACCGAGGTAGTCACGTCCGAGACCCAGGACTTTTTGTCGAGCGTGGGGGAGAGCGAGAAGCGCGGTCGCGTGAGCGGCAAGGCCGGGAGCGACGAGGTCGCGCTCTCCACCAAGGACGTCAATGTGTACTATGGCGACCACCATGCGCTGCACAACACGTCGCTCGACTTCCACAAGGGTGAGATCACAGCGCTCATCGGGCCTTCGGGCTGCGGTAAGTCGACCTTCTTGCGCAGCCTCAACCTGATGAATCGCGAGATTCGCGGCTGCCGCGTGGAGGGCGAGATCAACTACCGCGGGCGCAACGTGAACACCAGGACCGAGAACACCTACGAGCTGCGTCGCTCCATTGGCATGGTGTTCCAGCAGCCCAACCCCTTCCGCAAGTCTATTCGCGACAACATCACGTTTGCGCCCAAGCGCCACGGCATCACCGACCGTGACGAGCTCGATCGCATGGTCGAGGAGAGCCTACGCGGCGCGGCGCTGTGGGACGAGGTCAAGGACAAGCTCGACAAGAGCGCCTACGCGCTTTCGGGCGGTCAGCAGCAACGTCTGTGCATTGCGCGCACGCTGGCGCTCAACCCCGACGTGATCCTGTTTGACGAGCCCTGCTCGGCGCTCGACCCCATCTCGACGCTGGCGATTGAGGACCTGATGTCATCGATCGTTGCCGACCGCGCCATCGTCATCGTGACGCACAACATGGAACAGGCGTCGCGCGTGTCCAACCGCACGGCGTTCTTCTACATGGGCGATATGGTCGAGTACGACGAGACCGACGAGATTTTCCAACGGCCCAAGGATAAGCGGCTGAATGATTACCTCACCGGCATGTTCTCCTAGTCCGGGACATGCTTGAGGCCCGCGGCGGCCACGGTCGCCACGGGACTGATTGGAGAGGCGGGTCATCTCTTTTGCGAGATGGCCCGCCTTTTTACTCTGCGACCGAATCGACCACCACAAAGGGGACAGGCACCTTCGTGGTGGTTTGGGGTGGGGCTCGCTGCTATCATGGACAACGTTGAATTTCTACGAAGGAGCAGGGCATATGGCGATTCTTTTGGGATGCGATTCCATCAGCCTAGAGTTTCCCACCAAGCATATTTTCGATAGCGTGACGCTCGGCGTGGGCGAGGGCGACCGCATTGGTATTGTCGGTAAAAACGGCGACGGCAAGTCGACGCTGCTGAGCGTGCTCGCCGGCACGCTGGAGCCCGACGATGGCCGCGTGACGCACCGCCGCGGCACGACGATCGGTCTGCTCGGCCAAAAGGACCAGCTTGTCGACACCGATACCGTGCATCATGCCGTCGTGGGCGACATGCCCGAGTACGAGTGGGCGTCGAGCCCCCGCACACGCCAGATCCTCGCCGGCCTCATTAGCGATGCGCCCTGGGAGGGCACGGTGGGCGAGCTTTCGGGCGGCCAGCGCCGTCGTGTGGACCTCGCGCGCCTGTTGATCGGCGACTACGACGTGCTCATGCTCGACGAGCCCACCAACCACCTGGACATGCGCACCATCAACTGGCTCGCGCGTCACTTAAAGGCCCGCTGGCAGCGCGGTCAGGGCGCGATGCTCGTGGTCACGCACGACCGCTGGTTCTTGGACGAGGTCTGCACCAGCATGTGGGAGGTCCACGACGGCCAGGTCGATCCCTTCGAGGGCGGCTACTCCGCATATATCCTGCAGCGCGTGGAGCGCGACCGCATGGCCGCCGTCACCGAGGAGCGCCGTCGCAACATGGCGCGCAAGGAGCTCGCGTGGCTGAGCCGCGGCGCCCAGGCCCGTTCCACCAAGCCTAAGTTTCGCGTGGAGGCCGCCCGCGAGCTGATTGCCGACGTGCCGCCCGTGCGTGACGAGCTGGAGCTCAAGCGCCTGGCCGTGAGCCGCTTGGGCAAGCAGGTTATCGATGTGGTCGACGTGGACGCCGGCTATTCGGATACCGATGGCGCGCCCAAGCAGGTGCTCACCGATGTGACCTGGCTCATTGGCGCGGGCGACCGCTATGGCCTTTTGGGCGAGAACGGCGCCGGCAAGTCCACACTGCTTGACGTGATTCAGGGCAAGATCGCGCCCCTGCGCGGCCGCGTGAAGATCGGCCAGACGGTGCGCTTTGGCGTGCTGTCGCAGCAGCTCGAGGAGCTCGAGCCCTACATGGGCGACACGATCCGCGAGGTGCTCAGCAACTATAAGAAGTACTACGTCATCGACGGCAAGGAGACTTCGCCCGAGAAGCTCTGCGAGCGTCTGGGCTTTACGACGCAGCAGCTCTGGAGCCGCATCGGCGATCTTTCGGGCGGCCAGCGCCGTCGCCTGTCTCTGCTGCTGACGATCCTGGACGAGCCCAACGTACTCATCCTGGACGAGCCCGGCAACGACCTGGATACCGACATGCTCGCGATTGTCGAGGATCTGCTCGACGGCTGGCCCGGCACGCTGATTCTGGTGACGCACGACCGTTTCCTCATGGAGCGCGTGACCGACCAGCAGTGGGCACTGCTCGATGGCCATCTTACGCATATGCCCGGCGGCGTCGACCAGTACCTGCGCCTGTGCAACGCCACGGCCGAGGGCGAGCCCGTGGGCGCGCCGAGCGCCAAGACCGGCACGTTCGACACCGGTGCCGCGGCGGCTGCGGCCGAAAAGCCCAAGTCGAGCGGTCAGCCCAACGGCCTTTCCAACGCCGAACGTCAAAAGCTTCGCCGTGAGGTGAGCTCGCTCGAGCGCAAGATGGAGACGCGGCGCGCCCGCGTGGAGGAGGCCGCGGCCGCCATGGCCCAGGTCGATCCGACCAACTACACCGCGCTCGGCGAGCAGCAGGCAAAGATCGACGAGGCCCACGCCGCCATGGACGAGTTGGAGATGGCGTGGCTCGAGGCGAGCGAGAAGCTCGAGGGCGAGGAGTAGACGAGGATGATCAAGGCTGCGTTTTTCGATATCGACGGCACGCTGCTGAGCTTTAAGACCCACCGGATTCCGGCGTCGGCACGGCAGGTGCTCGACAGCTTTCACGAGCAGGGGATTGCGTGCGTGATCGCCACGGGTCGCCCGACCTACCAGATGTCCGATTGGCTGCTCGACTTGGGTTGGGATGCGTACATTACGCTTTCGGGCCAGCACTGTTTTGATGCCGAGGGCGATTACCGCAGCTGCCCGATCGATCCGGACGACGTCGCGGTGATTGTGGACCAGGTGGCGCAGGGGCGCTACGACTCGCTGTGCATGCAGGGCGAGAACTCGTTTGTGAACCGCCTGTCCGAGCGCGTGGTGACGGCCGGAAGCAACGCGGGGATTGTCTACCACGAGGAGCCGTTTGCGCACGCCTTTGACGCACCGGTCTACCAGTTCTGCGCCTTTGTGGACCCGGCCGACGAGCATATCGTGACCGATGCGGTGGCGCATTCTCTCACTACGCGCTGGTGTGATTTGTTCTGCGACATTATCCCTGCCAACGGCGGTAAGGACCTGGGCGTGGCGGCGACGCTGGAGCGCCTGGGCATCGATGCGAGCGAGGCGATTGCCTTTGGCGATGGCGAGCACGACCTGTCGATGTTTTCCGCCGTGGGCACGAGCGTGGCCATGGGCAACGCGCAGGACACGGTGAAGGCTGCAGCGACCTACGTGACGACCGCCGTGGACGACGACGGCATCTGCAACGCCGCGAAGCACTTTGGATTGATGTAACTGCGGGCCGGCACCTGGCACCTGGGGACACTCCTTGCGGGGCGTCCCCATTTTGTTTTCGTCCCGCACGTTTTGTGAAACACGGCTAACTTTTAGACAAAGTAGTAAGACATGGGCAACTTTTGCGGTAAAGTTAGCCGTGGAAAGTATCCAAAGGCTAACTAGCAATCATCGCGAAAGGCGGCCCATGGCCCTACGTGAATCCGGAGAAGACTATCTCGAATCAATCTACGTTCTGTCGGAACGTCAGGTCATCGTGCGCTCGATCGACGTTGCGGAGTACCTCGGCGTAACCAAGGCGAGCGTTTCCAAGGCCATGGCGACGCTGGAAAGCAACGGCTATGTCGAAATGGGCAAACGAGATGTTCATCTGACAGAGCGAGGGCTGGAGGTCGCTCGCCAAATGTGGGAGCGTCACTGCTTTTTCGTGGGGCTGCTGGAGGATGCGGGTGTTTCGGCTGAGGTCGCGTCGCAAGAGGGCTGCCACATGGAGCACTGCCTGAGCGAGGAGAGCTTCGAGAAGCTAAGGTCGATGCTGGGACGGGAAGATGTAGCGGTTCCAACAACAGAAGCCTAACTGTCCCACAGTAGCGCGGAGTTCACGCAAAGCGCGAACCAGCGCCCGGGACCAGCGGCCCTATCGGCCAAGTCCAATTCAGCA
>URTW01000150.1 GCA_900550815.1 uncultured Collinsella sp. | reverse complement strand
TAATTTGGTGGAACTTGTCCCACCGGCCGCGGGCCCGACCACTTATAACCTTTTTTCACTCGGGCTGCATGCTTTGTCGTTCAAATGGTTATCTGGGGTCGGGCCCGCTCCCTTATGTACCACCATTGGGAACTTTGGCTGAGGGATTGAGCGTGGTGGGGCCTTTGCTGTGATGGCCCTTGATTGCTCAGGGTTTTACTTTGGTATTCGATGAGCGATTAGCTGATTGCCGCTTTGGGTACTCTTTGGGTTACTTTGGGTTTGTTTGATTTTTAATTGTTGGAGGGCTTGTATGTCTTATTTGGATTTGGCTCGTGGTCGGTATTCTTGTCGTTCGTTTGAGGACCGTCCTGTTGAGCAGGCTGTGATGGATGCCATTGTTGAGGCTGGGCGTATTGCTCCTTCTGCTTGCAATAACCATCCAACCCGTGTGATGGTGCTGGATACGCCTGAGCTTCTGGAGAAGGCTGCTGCTTGTCAGCCTCGGTTTGCTCGTGATGGGTCTATCTTTGGCGCTCCGCTTGTCTTCCTTATTTGCAGCGTTACCGATGATGCTTGGGTGCGCCCGTATGAGCAGATGAACTCGAGTGCCATCGATACTTCGATCGTCTGCGATCAGATGATGATGGAGGCCACCGAGCAGGGCCTGGGAACGTGCTGGGTATGCCATTTTAAGCCAGAGGTGGCACAGGAGCAGTTCAATCTGCCCAAGGGCGTTTATCCCTATCACATGCTTGTCTGTGGCTATCCTGCCGACCACATCGCCGACCCCGAGCATCGCGAGGCCCGTACCATTCCCCTCCCCAACTTCCTCCTCAAGTAGTTTTTTGGCACATGCCCTAAAACCTACCTTTTACCGCTCACCCATTCGCCGAGTTCTGCGCCACAATGTGCAGGGCTCGGTTTTTTATGTTGCGCGCCCCTGCACAGTCATAAAAAAGGACCCGCAAGCTGCGGGTCCTTTCTAGGCACTAAATTGTAGGCCGAATGTTAGTCCAGGTCGTCGGCAGCAAAGTTGTCGATCGGGGCGAAGGGATCGGCCACGGGGACAACCGGGTCAGCGACGGGCAGCGGCTCGGCGGGAACAGTCACTGCAGGAGAAGCGGCAGAACCGACCGGCGTGGAGGCCATCAGATCGGCCGGGAAGGAATTCTGGGCATCGTCCATGAAGTGCTGGATGAGCTTGAGATACTCTGCCTTGAACTCCTCACGGGAAGCCTTGAGACGATCGATCTCCTCGAGCTCGGCCTGCTTCTCGGTCAGAGCCTGGCGGATAACCTCGCGGGCCTTGGCGTCAGCCTCGTTGCGGATACGCTCAGCGTTCTCGTTGGCATCGTTGACGATGGTCTCAGCGGTCTGCTGGGCAGCGATCAGGGCAGCGGAAATCTGGCGCTCCTGAGCGGAGAAGTCAGGGGCGGGAGCAGCCACGGGGGCGGCAGGAACGGCCTGGGCGGTGGCATCCTGAGCTTGGGCAAGCTGAGCCTGCGCATCGGCAAGCTGCTGCTCGGTAGCAGTCAGACGACCCTTAAGGTCGACGATCTTAGCGAGCATAGCGTCAACCTCGGAGGACAGCGTCTCCAAGAAGACGTCGACCTCAGCAGGATCGTAGCCACGCTTGGCCTCAGAGAAAGTCTGAGCCTGGATGTCTGCAGGGGTAATAGCCATAACAAGTCTCCTTTTTCATCGCCTCGGCGCTACACGCCCGACGTAAGTTACTAAGTCAGTTCTACACGAGTATACCTATAAGAAGCTGCAGAACCAGCCTCTGCACCAACTGCAACGCAATAATCGCAACGACCGGCGAAAAATCGATACCGCCCATCGGCGGGATGAAACGACGGAACAGGTTGAGCCACGGACCGCACACGCTATCAAGCACCGCGGCAATATCCTGAAGCAAACCACCCTGCTTCATGGGAATCCACGTCATAAAGCAGTAGACGACAATGAGCGTGGAATAGAAGTTGAACAGCGTGTTGACCAGCTGGACGATAGTGTAGATGTTGATGGGAATCTCCTCGTCTTGTCTTTACTTAAGGTAGCCGTCGGCACGAAGCTTCTTGAGATCGGAATCTTTGACCTCGCAACCGGCGGGCAGCACCATGAACACGCGGTCGCCCACCTCCTTGACCGTGGCACCCAGACCGCAGGCAAAGCCGTAAGAGAAGTCCAAGACGCGCTTGGCAACTTCGGTGCGTACGCCCACAAAAATCAGTGCGACAGGCTGCTTGGTGCGAACGCGGCGCACCACGGTCTCCACGTCGTCATAGCTCTCGGGGCGCAGGACATAGGCCGGCAGCTGCGGCGTGGCGTTGATGATATTGCTCGCATAGGCCGAGGCATCGCTCGGTGCAGGCGCGGGTGCAGCGGCGGCACGGGCGCGGGTATTCTCGGCGTAGCTCGACGGCGTGTCATAGGCACCAGGACGATAACCGCTCGCAACACTGTCCTGCGAGCGCGAAGGCGGGTTATACGTCGTGGCATGGCGGGAGTCATCGCCGACCAGCTGACCGGAGCGCGTATACACGGCAACCGACTCAGCTTCACCGCGGCGCGTCTGGCCAAGCAGGCCGTTGCTCGGCTCGTCTTGGGTGTAGAAGCCCTCGCCCGAAGCACCACTGTAGCCGTTGTTCTGATAGCCATCGTCGTAGCCGTCATCGTAGCCGTAGTCGTCGTCCTGGCCATAACCCTGGTCGTAACCCTGCTGGCCGCCCAGGTGCATCTTATTTTTAATCTCGTCAAGGAAGCCCATGGTTGTGTCCTCTCGCGGTTTAGTGCAGGCGCCCCGATAATCAGTGCGCACTTCAGAGCCTTATTTTACTGCAAACTCCGGGCTAAATACTACCCTGCCCAGGCGAACGAGCGTAGAGCCCTCCTCAAGGGCAGACTCAAAGTCCTCGCTCATACCGCAGGAAAGCTCAGGCAGGTTCAAATCGGGATGCGCCGCCTCCAGCTCATCCCTCAACTCACGAAGCCCCGCAAAGGTGCGGCGTGCCACATCCTTATTCCCCCGGGGCGCCATAGTCATAAGCCCCTGTACGCAAATTCCCTCAAGTTCTGCAAGCTCACCCGCGGCGGCGCGAATCTCATCGGGTGAAAAGCCTCCCTTCGACTCCTCACCACTCACATTGACCTCAATGAGCACACGCTGGGGGCCGACGAGCTCGCCTGCCTCAATCTTGCGAACAGCACGGCTCGAGATCGCCTGCGCCAGATGCAGCGAACCCACCGAGTGAATCAGCTCGGCTGAGCCCAGCACCGCATTGATCTTATTGGTCTGCAGGTTGCCGATCATATCGAAGCGCACCTCGGGCAGCTCCGGATGCTCCGCCAGACCCGTGAGCTTGCGAACCAGCTCCTGCGGGCGGTTCTCGGCAAAATGGCGATACCCCGCCTGGATGGCGGCAACGGTCTCATCGACACCAACGGTCTTGGACACGGCAATGAGGCTCGCGGCGTCGTGGGGACGGCCCGCGCGATCGAGCGCCGCATAAAAACGTTCCAGAATCTGCTCGCGGCGAGCGCGCATCAAGTCCAAATAGTTATCCATTGCCAATCGCCTCCGCTGACAGCCAAACAAGTAGTCCCATGCTAACGCAAGAGCGCGGCCCCGCATGTGCAAGGCCGCGCTCACTTAGGTATTTACAATCTTTCGACGAACGGGGTTACTTACTCCTCGTCGTCCTCGCCATCGTCCTCATCCTCAAGATGATCGAGCAGGTAGCGAAGACCCTCGCTGACCTCGTTAACGGGCACCTTGGCAACGTAGCGTGCATCGACGGCGGGCCTCATGATAACACCCTCGCCCGAAGGCACGCGCATGCTCTCGAGCTCATCCTCATCAGTGCAGGCGATATCACCGGCAGTCATACGCTGTCCGGTCAACAGGAAGGTCAGACGGCAGGCGGCATCGATGGAAATCGAGGCGATGCGATCGAGATAGCGCGATACCATGATGGCGCGGCGCAGGTCGTCATAGTTGCTGTCGTCGTCCATAAAATCGCCCGTGTCCATGCGGTTAAAGGTGCGGAAGAACTTCTCGTAGGCGGCGTGCACTGGCTCGTCCTCGACGGCCAAGTTGCAGATGATGGACATGTCGTTGGTGACGAGCGCAGAAAGCGAAGAGCCCAGCACCTGGTAGACGGCCTCAGCCTCGGCCTCGACCGTGCCGACAAGCTCCTTGGGCAGCGAGATGTCGGCCTTGATCATATGACGCGTGGCGCGGCAAATCTGGCGAACCTTATCGGTCATGCGCTGCAGGTTAAAGTCGACGTAGATGATCGTCTGCAGCAAGCGGAAGTCGGAGGCGACCGGTGACTGCGTGGCAATCAGGTTGTAGCAGACGGCCTCCAGGTTGGCGCAGCGTGCGTCAATCGAAAGCGTGCGCTTCTTGGTCTTGGTGGCGAGCTTGCGGTCGTCGGTCACATAGGCCTTCACGGCATCGTGGAGGGCCAGATCGACGGCCTCGTAGATGCTCAGCATCTCGTGACGGGCCTCGATGAGCTGACGGGAAAACAGTTTGCGCATGGTTCACTCCAATCAGTTGGGTGCGGTCATGCCGCCCGCACAGTGAATACGCACCGGACCAGATCCGATCGGCTTGGGACTAGTCGCACCGATCAGCCAAAGCGGCCGGTGATATAGTCTTCCGTCCGCGAGTCCACCGGGCTGGTGAAGATCGCGTCGGTTTGACCATACTCGATGAGCGTAGCGGGCTCGCCGGCAACTTCCTGCAAGAAGAATGCGGTGTAGTCGCTAATGCGAGCTGCCTGCTGCATTGAATGCGTGACGATGATGATCGTCATCTCGGGCGCCAGCTCGGCCATCAGATCCTCGACCTTAGAGACGGACGTGGGGTCGATGGCGGAGCAGGGCTCGTCCATCAGAAGGACATCGGGTTGCACCGCAAGCACGCGCGCGATGCACAGACGCTGCTGCTGACCGCCCGAGAGCGCCAAACCATCCTTGTTGAGCTGATTGGATACCTCTTTCCAGAGGTTGGCGCGCTTGAGCGATTCTTCCACGATGTCATCGAGGTCACTTTTGCTAGTCACGCCCTGCAGACGAGGGCCAAAGGCGACATTCTCGTAGATGGATTTAGGAAACGGGTTGGGCTGCTGAAAGATCATG
>URTW01000149.1 GCA_900550815.1 uncultured Collinsella sp. | reverse complement strand
GGACGGGCGAAGGCGCGACGCAGCTCGTCATGAATGTCGGCATAAGTCGCCACTGTCGAGCGCACGTTGGCGCCGATAGGCGTAGCGTCAATCAGGTTTGCGCGGGCAATGCCTTCGGCATCGACCCAGCGCACATGTTTTGGCAGGCGCTCGCCGGCTGCCTGCGCCTTAAGCGCCGGGATGAGCGTCTCGAGCACCAACGTCGTCTTGCCCGAACCCGAAACGCCCGTAACCGCAACAAGGCGGCCGCGCGGGATATCAACTTCGAGCGGCATAACGGTATGGATGGCATCGGTTGCCATGCGATTATGCCCCTGGTCGAACATTTCCTCGTCAGTCACCTGCGTACGCAGGCGCTTGGACTCTGCGCGCAAAAACGGGGCGATGCGGCTGCCCTGCGATTGTTCGACCTCGTCCACCGTACCTGCAGCGATCACTTTACCGCCGCCCGCTCCGGCAACGGGGCCCATCTCGACCAGATAGTCGGCTTCCGCCAGTACGCGCGTGGCGTGGTCGACAACAGCCACGGTGTTGCCGTCATCCACCAGATCGCGCATCACGCCCACCAAGCCGTCGACATTGGCAGGATGTAAGCCAATTGAGGGCTCGTCCAGAACATAGAGCACGCCTGTCGATCGGTTGCGCACCACGCGGGCGAGTTGCACGCGCTGGCGCTCACCCGTGGAGAGCGTGGCACCGGCGCGATCGAGCGAAAGGTAATCGAGACCCAGGTCGACCAGACGACGAGCCGTGCTCAAAAACGAATCGCAGATATCCGTCGCCATGGGCCGCATCTCGGCCGGCAAGGATGCGGGCACCCCGCGCACCCACTCAATCGCCTCACCCAGCGTCATGGCCGCTGCTTGCGCCAGATTGATACCGCGCACCTGGGGCTGGCGCGCAGCCTCGGAGAGACGCGTGCCGCCGCAATCGCGGCATGCTCCCTCGCGCAAAAAGCGCGCAACGCGTTTTAAGCCCTTATCGTCCTTGACCTTGGCGAGCGCATTCTCGACGGTATAGACGGCGTTGTAATAGGTAAAGTCGAGCGGCGTGGCGCCCTCGCCGTTTTTGGGAACGTAGAGAATGTGCTTCTTAACCGCCGGACCATGAAACACGATGTCGCGCTCTTGAGGCGTGAGTTGGCTAAACGGCACGTCGGTGCGTACGCCCAGCTCGCCTGCCACCTGCTTCTTCAGATCCCACATAAGCGTGCCCCAGGGAAGGACTGCGCCCTCGTTGATGGTCTCTGACTCATCTGGCACCAGGCTCGCCTCGTCCACCTCGCGCATGACACCGGTGCCGCCACAGGTGGGGCATGCGCCGCCGCTATTGAAAGCCAAATCCTCGGCACTCGGCGCGTAGAACTCGCGGCCGCATGTCGGACACGTGAGCGACAGGCCCGCAGCTACGTTAAGGCTCGGCTCCACACGCGCCCCGCAATGCGGGCACACGTGATGGGCGCAACGGCTAAAGAGCAGACGCAGGCTGTTGTTGAGCTCGGTCATGGTACCAAAGGTCGAGCGCACGCCCGGCACGCTGGGGCGTTGATGCAATGCGAGCGCCGCCGGCACGTGCAGAACCTCGTCCACCTGGGCGTGTTCGGCCTGCGTCAGACGACGGCGGTATAGGTGCTGAGCGCCTCAAGATAGCGACGCGAGCCCTCGGCATAAAGAACCCCCAGCGCCAGCGAACTCTTGCCCGAGCCCGACACGCCGGCAATGCCCACAAGCCTTCCCAGTGGAATATCGATATCGATGTCTTTGAGGTTGTGCACGCGCGCGCCACGCACCTCGATAGCCTGCGGGCTCATCTTCTGTTCCGTCACCTATATCACCCTACTCATGCCATAAAATGCGGTCGCGGATGTACGCGCCCAGCATGGGCACGGTAAACCGGACGAGGCCGTATCCGGCAGCCTCGATGACGCGCTCGCGAATCAGGCTTGCGCGATATTTACTCGCCCAGCTCTGGGTGCGATCGCAACGCTCAATGATATCCGCCATGCGCGTCGGTTTGCCCTCGTCAGCCGCCATGGCCTCGATAAAGAGACGCTGCGGACTGCGCAACCCGTAATACAAGGGAGCGTCGACCGCTTCATAGAACTCAGAGACGGCATCGGCGTAGCCAGCCTCGACATCGCACACTTCAATGACCTGCGAGCCACGCCGGACGGCAGAGCGCCACATGTAATATCCCACCAGCTGAACCATATAGGGATGCCCCATGCTCTTGCGCGCCGCAAGGTCCGCCGTCCCCGCGTCCACGTAAAGACCAGCGTCCTTGACCGTCTGGATATACGAATCGCGCACCTTGGGCAAGGATCTCGCCCCCAACGTACGCTGCTGGGCACGCCGAAAAAACGTTACGCTCGGCTCTTCGAGCAAGTCATCAACCATACTGGGTAAGCCGGCGAACACCAGCGCAAGACCGCGCTGGTCGCTATCGGACAAGCCCGTGGCATCCTGGTCTCCGAGCACCTGCTGATAGAGAACGGCAAGAGCCGCCAGTTCCTCGATAGACGCCGATTGCGCCTCGTCAATCGCAAACAGTATGCCCTTGCCTGGACCGAGCTTCTTGAGGCGCTCGTTGACCAGCCCTCGCAACGTTTCGCCCTTTGCCCGCGCCGCCTCGACCGACATCCGGCCAAACGACGGACCGAACTCCATTGACGTCACAACGGGCTTATTCGAGCGAAGCGCGTCGGCCAATCGGTCGCATAAGCCAAGCGAAGCGGAATCGGAGACAACCGCCCATCCGCGCTCATTGGCTAGACGTTGCAGCTCCCGCAGGAGAACCGTCTTGCCGCAGCCGCGATTTCCCGTAATGAGCATGAGCCTACCCGGTGCTCCGGCGCCGTTATCGAGCCCTTCCTCAAAATCCTCGATGACCGACTCGCGACCGATGAGTATCGGAGGCCGCTTGCCAGCCGTGGGCTTAAAGGGATATGGATTGATGTCGGCCGCCGCAGATTGGCAAACCCTGGTAACAGTTATACCAACTTATACCGAGTTATACCAATAGTATATGACAAAGGAGCTGCCCCTTTGTCATATGTGGCCGAAAAACTCGGCGTCTGCTGCTCGCCAGGGGCGGAAGGTGGCGGGATCGATCTTTACGTGCGCCGCGGCGGGCACGTCGTACCATTTGACCGTGTAACCAGCGCCGTGAGAGCAAAAGACCGAATCGGGCGTGTTGGGCAGATCGGCCTCGGGCTCATAGGCGGCCGTCTCGATTACGCGCTCGGCATCATGGCAAGCCGAATAGCCGGCGAACTCTAGGTACAGATGTCCGCGACCACTCGTGTAGGCAGCCACCTCCAGCGCGTAATCCTGCACCTCGGATGCCGGCACGCGACCCACAAGCTTCGCCCGGTCTCCCGCCATCGTCGGCGGCTCGTACTCGGCACCCATGCGCGTGGCATCCGAGAGCGCCCGGCCCACGCACTCCCCCGGTACCTCGAGCTCAAAGCGATACCACGGCTCCAGCAGCACCGCCGCGCCGACCTCACGCGCCTGCATGAGCCCCTGGCGAATCGCGCGATACGTGGCCTGGCGAAAGTCGCCGCCCTCGGTGTGTTTGGCATGCGCGCGGCCGCCCGTGAGCGTAATGCGCACATCGGTGATGGGCGAGCCGGTCAGCACGCCCAAGTGATCACGCTCCATGGCGTTGGTGAGCGCCAGACGCTGCCAGTTAAGATCGAGCTCGTCGGTCGAGGTCACGGTCCCAAACTGCACGCCCGAACCCGCTGGCAACGGCTCCAGGCGCAGATGCACCTCGGCATAGTGGCGCAGTGGCTCAAAGTGGCCCACGCCCTCGACCGGCTGCGAAATGGTCTCCTTATAGAGAATGCCGCCAGACTCAAACGCAACCGAAAGGCCAAAGCGATCGGCCAACACCCGCTGCACGACCTCGAGCTGCACGGCGCCCATCAGCTGCAGGTGAATCTGTTCCAGATGCGTGTTCCAGCTTACGCCGAGCATGGGATCTTCATCCGCCAGCTCAGTCAGCGCTTTGAACACCGCATGGACATCGTGTTCGCCCGGAAGCACCGTATAGGTGAGGACCGGAGCGATGACGGGCGCATCGCCCACGGGCTCCGCGCCCAGGGCATCCCCCGGACGAACGTGCGTAAGACCCGTCACGGTACAAATACCGCCAGCAGCAACTTCTTGGGCAAGCTCATACTTCTCGCCGTTATAGATGCGGACCTGATCGACCTTCTGCTCCCATGTCTCGGCACCGGAACGTCCGTCAATCATCTGCTTGGCATGCAGCGTGCCGCCGGTCACTTTAACCCAAGCCAAGCGCTCGCCGCGATCCCCGCGGCTGACACGATAGACGCGCGCGGCAAACTCCGGGAGCCACGTCTGTTCACGCATCAGCGCGCATATGCCATCCAGCAGCTCGTCCACGCCTTGGGCTCTAAGCGCCGAGCCGGCAAAGCAGGGAAAGAGCTTGCGCTCGGCAACCATGCGCGACAGCGTCGCGACGGAAAGCTCACCCGCCTCAAGAAACTCCTCGAGCGCTTCTTCGTCTAACGCGGCAGCATCCTCCTGAACGGCCCCGCCCGCCAACAATTCGTTGGCATCCAGGCAGCCTTCGGAAAGACGCTGCCCAAGCTGTGCCAGCAAAACATCACGGCCGGGATTCTCCAAATCGATTTTGTTGATATAGATGAACGTCGGGATGTCATAGCGTGCAAGCAGGCGCCACAGAGTTTCGGTATGCCCCTGCACGCCGTCGTTGGCACCCACAACCAAAATCGCATAGTCGAGCGCGCGCAGCGTGCGCTCCGCCTCGGCCGAAAAATCGACGTGGCCGGGCGCATCCACAAGCATGACGCGGGTATCGCCGTGGTCGAGCACGGCCTGCGACGAGAAGATCGTAATGCCGCGCTCACGCTCGATCGCGTTAGTGTCCAGATGCGAATCGCCATCGTCCACGCGGCCGCGCTTGCGAATGCGACCCGCGTTGAACAGCATGGCCTCGGCCAACGTGGTCTTGCCGGCATCGACATGCGCCAAGATTCCAACGACCGCTTGCTTCGACATGGCTCTCCTCTTATATACAAGCCCATCACACGCGGCAACGGGCATTCACGCTCCACACTGGATGATACAATTTACGGGCCGGCGGGCGAA
>URTW01000148.1 GCA_900550815.1 uncultured Collinsella sp. | reverse complement strand
CCGCGTGAGATCGACCTGATCGAGGAGGTCCTGCGCCTATGGGCCATGGGCCGCGTTACGGCGACCATCCCGGCTGCCAAGAACCACATCGGCGGCCTGACCCGCGAGCAGAAGCTCACCCGTAAGGTCGGCGAGATCCTGCGCGCCTGCGGCCTCAACGAGACCACGACCTTTGGCTTTGCCGCCCCGGGCGACCTGGAGAAGATTGGTATGTCCACCGAGGGCCGCGGCTGCCCCGTGGTTCTCATGAACCCGCTGGTGGCCGAGCAGACCGAGATGCGCCGCTCGCTGCTGCCGGGTCTGCTGCAGTCTGTGGCCTACAACGAGGCCCACGGCACGCCCAACGTGCACCTGTACGAGGTCGGCAGCCTGTTCCATGGCCGCGAGAACGCCAGCCTGCCCAAGGAGACCAAGTCCGTGGCGGGCGTGCTCTCGGGCCAGTGGAGCGAGCAGTCCTGGAACATGAAGTACCGTAAGCTGCGCTTCTTCTTTGGCAAGGGCATTGTCGAGGAGCTGCTTGCTCAGCTGCGCATCGAGAAGGTTCGCTTCCGTCCCGTCGAGGGCGAGGGCTATGCCTTCTTGCAGCCGGGTCGCGCCGCCGAGGTTCTGTCCGGCGGTACCGTGCTGGGCTGGGTTGGCGAGAATCACCCCGAGGCGCGCGAGGCTATGGGCATTGACGAGGTTGTCGTTGCCTTTGAGCTCGACCTGGACAAGCTGATCAAGGGCGCCCGCAACCAGGAGAACTACCGTGAGTTCTCGCAGTACCCGGCCGTTGAGCACGACCTTGCTATCGTGGTCGACAACACTGTGACCTGCGAGGATCTTGAGCGCCGTATTACCAGCGCCGGAGGCAAGCTGCTCGAGGATGTGCGTCTGTTCGACGTCTACCGCGATCCCATCCGCATCGGAGCGGGCAAGAAGTCCATGGCCTTTGCGCTTACGTATCGCTCCGACGACCACACGCTTACCAGCGAAGAGGTCGAAAAGGCGCACCAGAAGATCGTTACCAAGGTGTGCAAGGGCGTAAACGGCGAGGTCCGCGGCTAGGTCCTGCGCCGGATATAGGCCAGCGTCGGCTGCCGCCGAGTCTTACGTGACTGCTGTTTTCGGTATAAGGCACCGTTGAGCCTGCATATATGACACGCGCATTACATAACGGCGTGCTGCTTTGTCGGCAGTGCGCCGTTTTGCTATGATAGCCCGCGGCGTGTTACGAATCTGACATTACGTAACACTGGAAAGGTGATTCAAGCGGCGTTGCAATTCCGTGCGCCGATAACCGGGAGGCGTACATGCACATTCCAGATAATTATCTGTCCCCGCAGACCGATGCCGTCATGGCGGTGGCAATGGTGCCCGTCTGGGTTCACTGTATCAAGAAGGTGCGCGCCACGCTCGATCGCGAGCACATGGCTTTCCTGGGCATCTGCGCCGCATTTTCCTTCTTGCTTATGATGTTCAACGTGCCGCTGCCCGGCGGCACCACTGGCCACGCCGTTGGTGGCGCACTCATCGCGCTGCTGCTGGGCCCCGAGGCCGCGGCTATCGCGGTTTCGGTCGCGCTGGCGCTGCAAGCGCTGCTGTTTGGCGACGGCGGCATCCTGTCCTTTGGCGCTAACTGCTTTAACATGGCCTTTGTGCTGCCGTTTGCCGCTGCTATCGTGTTCCGTGCGCTCAACAGCCGTTTGCACGACAAGAGCTGGGGCACCTCGGTTTCGGCCATCGTAAGCGGCTGGGTCGGCCTGTGCCTGGCGGCCCTGTGCGCAGCAATCGAGTTTGGTATTCAGCCGATGCTTTTCACGAATGCTTCGGGCGCTCCGCTGTACTGCCCCTTCCCGCTGTCCATTGCCATTCCGGCCATGATGATCCCGCATATGTTGGTAGCCGGCGTGGTCGAGGGCGTGGCGACTGCCGCGATCTACGGCTTTATCAAGAAGACAGCGCCGAGCGTTATCGTCGGCCCCGAAGCCGCCGATGGACAGCTTGCTGCCGAGGGCGCTGCTGCAAAGAAGACCTCGCTGGTCCCCACGCTCATCTTGGTTGCCGTGCTTGTCGTGGCCACGCCGCTGGGCCTGCTGGCCACGGGTGACGCCTGGGGTGAGTGGGACGCCGAGGGCGCCGCGACCGCCGTTCAGGAGGCTGGCGACGACTGCCTGCAGGCTTCGGTCGGTCTCGACACCCCGACCTTTGCCGACGCTCTGCCTACGGGTGATTACCTGCAGGCCTATTCCGAGGAGCAGGGTATCGGCTTTGCCGGTCAGGCTGCCATGTATATCCTGTCCGGCGTGATTGGCGTGGCGGTGCTCACCATCGCATTCCGTCTGATCTCGCTGACGGTCAAGGAAAGCGGAGCCCATGGCGATGGTCGAGCTGCCTAGCTGGCTTGCGGCCGAGGAGCGATACGAGCCCACGGGCGCTCGTCATCGCGTGATGCAAAAGAACGTCCTGCACCTGGCAAGCCTGCTTGAGCGGGTTCGCCTGGGTGGAGGCGCGCACGAGGGCGGGTCGATGGTCGACCGCGCCCTTTCTTGCGTTTCGGCTCCGGTGCGCCTGGTGGGGATATTCGTTTGCGTCCTGTGCGTGTGCCTGACACAAAGCCCGCTGTACCTCATGTTGATGGCGGCCATTGCGCTGGTGCTCGTTGCCGTGCGTCCCGTACGCGGGCTGCGCGCGACCTTTGTGCCGGCGCTTGGCGCCGCGGGGCTCGCAGTGGTTTTGGCGCTGCCTGCCCTGCTGCTGGGTGCTTCCGCTACGGGCGCCATGCTCAAGATTGCGCTCAAGACCTTCATTAATGTGTCGCTGGTGCTGGGCGTTTCGTGGACCCTCACGTGGAGCCGCATGTCGGCGGCGCTCAAGATGCTGCATCTACCCGACGAAGTTATCTTTACGTTTGATATGGCGCTCAAGCACATCGAGGTGCTGGGTCGTACGGCGCACGATCTGTGCGAATCGGTCATGCTGCGCAGCGTTGGCCGTGCGCCCGAGGGATTTTCGCGTACCGATTCGATCGCGGGTATCATGGGCATGACCTTTATCAAGGCGATGAAATGCAGCCGCGCGATGGACGAGGCTATGCTTTGCCGCGGCTTTGCCGGTGCGTATCCGGCTCCCGCGCGCGCCAGGTTTGGCTGGCGCGATGCGGCCTATGCGGCCGGCGTGGCGCTGCTGACAGTGTTGTGCGCCGTGCTGTAGGCGCTGCTGGTTCCGACTGGGGATGTAAATGGGGAAGGGCGACGTTTTGACGATCGATATGAATAGTGCGGCGGGCACGAACGGTGTGGGCGGCGCCGAGGTCGTTCCGCTCATCGAGCTGCGCGACGTGGTGTTCTCCTATGCGGGGCATACGGTTGTCGATGGCGTGTCGCTGCAGGTCGATCGTGGTGAACTCGTTGCCCTGCTCGGTCCCAACGGCTGCGGCAAGACGACGATTATGCGTCTTATTAACGGCCTTGAACTCGCGGACGCAGGGGCATACCTGTTTGACGGGCACGTGGTCGATGCGGCGTATCTGAAGGATTCTGCTGCTGCTCAGAAGTTCCACCAGCGCGTGGGCTTCGTATTCCAAAACGCCGATGCCCAGCTGTTCTGCGCCACGGTGGGCGAGGAAGTTGCTTTTGGTCCCGCGCAGATGGGGCTGCCGGCAGACGAGCTCGAGCGCCGCGTGCGCGATGCCATGGGGCTGTTCCAGGTTGCCGACCTTGCCGACGCCTCTC
Source organism: uncultured Collinsella sp. (assembly GCA_900550815.1). Classification (GTDB taxonomy): domain Bacteria; phylum Actinomycetota; class Coriobacteriia; order Coriobacteriales; family Coriobacteriaceae; genus Collinsella. Next base: position 1,452 of record URTW01000148.1, on the reverse strand, counting down.
CCTATCAGCTCTCGGGCGGGCAAAAGAAGCGTGTGGCGCTGGCGGCAGTTGTATCGATGAACCCCGATATCCTAGTGCTCGATGAGCCCACCAATGGGCTCGACGAGGATTCATGCGACATCGTGGTCAACTTCTTGCTGGCCTACGTCGCGGCGGGTAAGACGGTCTTGATGAGCACGCATCACCAGGATTTGGTGCGACGCCTGGGTGCCCGTGCAATCTATATCGATCGATATCACCATGTGGTCGAGACGCCTTCGCCGTCGTATGGAACCGAAAGCGGTACTACGGACTAGTTGCTGCGTAGAGCGTGCGTAGCCGCCCGCGCGGCTTTGCCGTGATGGTATAGTTATCCAGGTTTTTTATGGGGGTGGCTATGCCAAGTTGGAACATTCATATCGCTCAGACGGAGCGTTTGCTGGAGCGCACCGGTGCACTTGCCAATAGCGTGCGCGACCGCAATGCCTTTTTGTTTGGCTGCGTGGTTCCGGATATTTTCGTGGGCTATATGGTCCCCGGCATCGCCGATCCCATCCCGTACCGCATTACGCACTTTGCCAAGCCCGAGCCTATCCCTAAGCCGCGTGAGCACGAGTTCTGGGATACCTATGTGGCACCGTTGCTTAAAAGTTCGCCCACCGGTGCGCCAGCCGCGGCGACCTCGATTATCGAGGAGCGCGAGCGACTGAATCGCGTGCACTATCCCCAGCGCTACAGGGATGCCGAGCCGGTTGCCGGTCCCGGCGCCTGTGAGTTCTCGCTTGCGTCCGAGGACGTGGCGCAGTCGTTGCTCGATTTGACACTGGGTGTCTGGTCGCATCTGGTGGCCGATACCGTATGGAATACGCGCGTGAATCAGTACCTGGAGGCGCACGGCGGCAAGCCGTGCGAGGAGTTCCGCATTAAAAAGCAAGGCGACTTTGACTGGTTTGGCAAGACGCTCGGCATTGTTTCGATTCCGCGCGCGACCGATCGCCTGTATACTGCGGCGACGCGTTTTGGGCAGTATCCCATCCATAAGGAGTATGTGCTCAAGACCATCGGCGTTATGCACGAGATCGTGCGCGAAAACCCCGGCGAGCCCGACCATCCGCCATACCGCCTGCTGACCGAGAAATTCTTCGACGCAACGTTTACCGAGGTCATCGAGCTGACCGAGGCGGGCTTTGCGGCTCGCGTTGCCGCTTCTGACGTCCCCGCAGTCCCCCTGATCGCTAGCTGCTAGCCGGCCGGTCCGGCAGTGAATAGCTCAACCCAATCGACAAGTAGCTCTTGCCGTAAGGTATCTTCGGCAATGCGCTCCTGTTTGGTCTTTGGGATGTGGGGAAGCCCGGCCTTTTTATGGATGAGCTCGGCTATGTGGTCGAAGCTCTTCTCCTTGATCTGGTCTTAGGTTATTTGGATGACGTCGTAGCCCATGCTTGTGAGGGCGGTGGTGCGCTCGGCATCGGA
>URTW01000147.1 GCA_900550815.1 uncultured Collinsella sp. | reverse complement strand
AGGCACCACTTCCATTGAACCGGACTTCACGCTGGTGAAATGGAAGCAGCTGGCGGGCGGAGGCTCCCTGAAGATGTTCAACCGCCTGGCCCTGGAAGGCCTCCGCGCGCTGGGTTACCCGGAAGACTTCGTCAATGAAGCCGCTCTGGAAGTGGCGGGTCTGGACGGCCTGATTTCCGCGTTCCAGGGGAATATGGATTCCGTCGTGAACCAGCTCATTGTGGATCCCTGCAATGCCCAGGCCGGCCCCGTGCGCCTCGCTTGGCGCCGCCTGCTCTCCGGCACGGAATCCCGCAGTGAAATTCAGGAAAAAGTGGCCTATATCAGCAACCCGGCCAACAAGGCCGTGCTGGCTCAGCCCAAGGGTTCGGTCAACTGCTTCTTTAAGCTCACCGAGCAGGGCGAGGTCATCTTTGCCCGTTACGGCAACCGCACGCTGGCTCAGCGCCATGTTGAGTCCGTTGCCGCCGCAACGCTTTTGCAGTCGGCCCCGAGTGTCGAGAAGACCAACACCGAGACCACGCAGAAGTTCTGGGATATGGCCGAGAAGCTCAACGCCGCAAGCCACGAGCGCTATCTGGACCTGCTGAACACCGAGGACTTTACACCGTGGTTCTCGACCGTGACGCCGCTGACCGAGGTCGGTCTGCTGCCGATCGGCTCGCGTCCCGCCAAGCGCGGCTTGGGTGCAAAGTCGCTCGACGACCTGCGTACCATTCCGTGGATCTTCAGCTGGAGCCAGGCGCGCATCAATCTGGCTGCTTGGTACGGCCTGGGTACCGCCTGCGAGCAGTTTGGCGATCTGGACCAGCTTAAGGCTGCCTACCAGGAGTGGCCGTTCTTCCGCACCTTTATCGACAACATCGAGATGTCGATCGCCAAGACCGACCAGCGCATCGCCAAGATGTATCTGCACCTGGGCGATCGCCAGGATCTGTCCGAGAAGGTCTTCACCGAGATGCAGCTCACGCGTAAGTGGGTCCTTGCCATCGTCGGTGACGAGTGGCCGCTGCAGCGCCGCCGCGTGCTCGGCTGCGCCGTTCGCGTGCGTAACCCCTACGTCGACGCTCTGTCCATCGCCCAGGTCCGCGCCCTTCGCGAGGTGCGCATGAATCAGGACGAGATGGCCGAGGAGAAGAAGGCCGAGTACATGAGCCTGATTCTTTCGACTGTGACCGGCGTCTCGGCAGGTCTGCAGAACACGGGGTAATCGATAGCCCTGTAGTCGTTGTCCGGGGCCGCCGTTTGTTTTCTTTCCGGCGCGTCCTCGGACATGCAAGAAGCCCTCGCTGCGCACTTCGTGCGGCGAGGGCTTCTTGCGTCCTGCGGAATGCGCCGGAAAGAAAACAAACGGCGGGCCCGGCGATGTCCGGTCGTAGGGGGATGAGTTGCGGGGGGTATTGCTCGTTAATTAAAATAAAGGGCGGCCCCTACGATGTCCGGTCTTCGGTGGATTACTTGCTGGGGAAATAAAGGCGCGCTTCGCGCGTTTGGAAAGGGCTTCGTGCTGCGGAATGCATTCAGGGGGAAACCCATCGGGTTCCTTCGTCCTCGGTTTTCAGGGATTAAAGCTGATGAAAATAAAGTGCGCTTCGCGCCTAATGTGGAGTGCGGCGAGGGCTTCTTGCGTCCTGTGGAGTGTGCCTAAAAGTAAACCTATGGCGGGCCCTGCGATGTCCGACCTTTGGCGAATCAGCCGCTGGGTGAGGGTGGTGCTTGGGGCGACGTGCAAAAAACGGAGTTTTCAGCAGCCAAAGATTGATGCATAAGGCCATAGCCGGCTTTCGCTACCTTTGTTGATGCTTTTGCACGACAATTGGGCCTTGGCGATGCCCGTATATGGCTGGTTTCTCGCCGCATGCTATCCAGATGGGACGAGTCATGAGGACTATCTACCTTTTGAAAGACTTTTGACACCAAAATCTTATCCCGCGATGCTGAATACTCGCAAAAATGCACGCTCCGGAGGGTACTACCCTGTTACGGCTAGAAATCCATGCGCCATTTTATGCAATTAGTTGACGTATTTATACAAGATGACTTACGCGCGCATGCCATCGGGGTGAACGTTCGTCTCGGCATTGCGTTGACCATCCTGCCCATAGTGTCTTTTACAGGCGGCTGCGGTTCCGTTTGGGATCGCGGCCGTTTTGTTGTGGGTCAAATATGAACGTTGTGTTAATGACTCGGTGGACGGTGGTGTTTTTCGGTGAGCGGCGTATCCTTCCAACGGTTTATCTAGTGTGTCAGTTGAAAGGAAGAAGGTGCTCGTCATTGTTTGAATGTGAACTACCGTTTGACCACAAGACGTTGCATCTAGAGCTCGAGGATAAGAACTTCGTGGGTGTGATGGAAGGTCATCAAAACGAGTTTAAGACTACAAAATCGCAGGAAGAGCTGGTAGAAGAGTCGCTTGCCAACCCTTACGGCTCACCTTCGCTCGAGGAGCTTTGTGCTGGCAAGAAGGATATTGTCATTATTAGCTCCGATCATACGCGTCCCGTCCCCTCGCGTGTGACGATGCCTATTCTGCTGCATCACATCCATTCCGCTGCGCCCGAGGCTCGCGTGCGCATTCAGGTTGCTACGGGTATGCACCGTCCGTCGACGCACGAGGAGCTCGTCAACAAGTACGGCGAGGAGATCGTTGCCAACGAGGAAATCGTTATGCACGTCGCGACTGACGACAGCATGATGAAAAAGATCGGCACCCTGCCTTCTGGCGGCGAGTGCATCATCAACAAGATTGCGGCCGATTGCGATCTGCTGCTTGCCGAGGGCTTTATTGAGCCGCACTTCTTTGCTGGCTTCTCTGGCAGCCGCAAGTCCGTGCTGCCCGGCATTGCCAGCTATAAGACCATCATGTACAACCATAACGGTCAGTTTGTGAACGATTCCCATTCGCGTGCCGGCAACCTGTGCCACAACCACGTGAGCGAGGACATGTTTGCCGCTGCCGAGATGGCTCACCTTGCCTTTGTGCTTAACGTGGTGCTCAACGGCAAGCACGAGGTCATCGGCTCCTTTGCCGGCGATATCCACAAGGCGCACGAGGCTGGCTGCGAGTTCGTGAAGAGCCTTGCCGGCGTTGAGCCCGTCGAGTGCGAGATTGCCATCACCACCAACGGCGGCTACCCGCTCGACCAGAACATCTACCAGGCCGTGAAGGGCATGTGCTCTGCCGAGGCCACGCTTCCCGAGGGCGGCGTGATTATTGATGTCGCCGGTTGCGCCGACGGTCACGGTGGCGAAGGCTTCTATCACAACATCGCCGACAACGATCCGGCGGAGTTTGAGCGCGCCTGCATCGACCGTCCTAAGGACGAGACCCTGCCCGACCAGTGGACGAGCCAGATCTTTGCCCGCATCCTGGCGCATCACCCTGTGATCATGGTCACCGACCTGTGCGATCACCAGATGATCAAGGATATGCACATGACGCCGGTCAACACTATCGAGGAGGCGCTCAAGCTCGCCTTTGAGATGAAGGGTGCCGATGCCAAGGTGGCCGTTATTCCCGATGGCCTGGGCGTTGTCGTCGCGCAGCACTAGTGCACGGCCCAAACGAATCGTTTATAACCGACAAGAAAGATAAGGTTTTATGCTTACCAAACTCCTCTGCGAATTCGGCGCAACGGCCCTCATGATCATCTTTGGCGTGGGCGTACACTGCGATACCGTGCTTAAGGGCACCAAGTATCAGGGCTCCGGCCACATGTTTGCCATCACCACCTGGTCTTTTGGCATCTCGGTCTGCCTGTTTGTCTTTGGCGGCGCCGTGTGCATGAACCCGGCTATGGTGCTTGCCCAGTGCATCGTAGGCCTGGTGCCGTGGAGCAGCTGCATTCCCTTCATGATTGCCGATATGCTCGGCGGCTTTGCGGGCGCCGTGATCGCGTGGTTGATGTATGCCGATGAGTTCAAGGCTTCCGATGGCGTCGTCGACCCCATTGCCCAGCGCAACATCTTCTCGACCAACCCCACCACCGAGGGTACGAACTACGCCCGTAACTTCTTCTGCGAGGCTATCTGCACCTTTGTGTTCATCAGCGCCATCCTCGCTGCCGCTAGCCGCGCCGGCGAGAACGTTCTGATGCTCGCCATCTGCGTCGGCCTGATCGTTTGGGCCGTTGGCATGGGCATGGGCGGCATCACCGGCTTCGCCATGAACCAGGCTCGTGACCTTGGTCCTCGCATGGCCTATCAGGTGCTGCCGATCAAGAACAAGGCTGACAACAACTGGAAGTACGGCCTGCTCGTTCCTGGCATCGCTCCGTTTGTCGGTGCCGCTCTGGCTGCACTGTTTGTGCACGGTTTCTTGGGCATGTTCTAGTCCAAGGCTACATAGTTGTCCGCTGTCCGCATGGGGTAACTTCCCAGCGCGTCCTCGGACATGAAAGAACCCCCGCTGCGCACTTCGTGCGGCGGGGGTTCTTTCGTCCTGCCGCTCCTAGTAGGCAAGGTGTTTTTTAGAATCCATTTTGCGCTCGGCCTCGAACGCCTGCCTGTCCCAATCGAGCGGAAGTCCCGCCTCGACCCATGCCTCGTAGGCCCTCCTTATGGGCTTGAGCTCCCTTTGGCCCCTCTCCAGCATCGAGATGTACTTCTCGCTGGTGCCCGGTATGGACGCCGCCCTCACCTGGCTGACCCTCGCCGCGCGCCTGGCCGCCACGAGCCCCGAGGCGTCCCCGGGCCTCCTGACCTCGTGCGGGCGCATCAGCGCCCGGTACGCCTCCCTGGCCACGTAGCGCTTGAGGCACCTCATGACCTCCCTGTCGCTCTTCCCCCGCGCCCTGGCCCTCTCGGCGTACTCGGCGGTCTCGGGGTCGCGCATGACCCTCTGCCTCGCGATCTCGTGCAGAGCGCTGTTCGCCTGCCGGTCGCCGCCCCTGTTGAGCCTGTGCCTCACGGTCTTGCCGCTCGAGGCGGGGATGGGGCGGGCCCCGCATATCGCCGCGAACGACGCCTCGGAGCGCAGCCTGCCCGGGTTGTCCCCGGCCGCGACCGCGAGCTTGGCCGCGCTCACGGGCCCGCACCCGTACATCGCCAGCAGCGCGGGGCAGTTCTCCTCCAGGGACGCCTCGATCGCGCGCTCCATGCCGAGCGCCGCGTCGCGCGCCGCCGCCCTCATCTGAAAGAGAAGGCCATCAGCGACTGCCCGAAGCTCGAAGCCATCAAACAATATATAATAGGAACGCGTGTAATCGTGGGCA
>URTW01000146.1 GCA_900550815.1 uncultured Collinsella sp. | reverse complement strand
TGGCTTCGTCAAGGGCGGCGACCGCGTGTTGGATACCGCGGAGGTGGGTTGTGGTCGTGCTCTGCTCGGACGCATGATCGTCTAGCGTGTCGAGCGCGATCTCAAACGTGGGATAGCCCTCGTCGGCAACGCGAACCTTGTTGGAATCGGTTGCCACGGCGATGCCGTCGACGGCGACATCGAGCGAGCCGGCGATAACGTGGCCACCCTCGTGGTCGGTGTGGTTGCCGCTGATCTCGGAACGGCCGGGCGCGTGCACGTAGAGCACCTGGCGGTCGCCGATGGGGCCAAACTCCTCCTCGAACAGCTTGGTGAGCGTGGCGAATGTCTTTTCGTCGGGGGTGGTCATGGGAGTCCTTTCCTTGGCGCGCACGGGTGGGTTTTGCGTCGTTATGAGTACGTTAACAACTTGAAGCGGCATGAACCAACTGTTCACAATACCGCACGTTACGGGCTATGTTAACGTACTCATAACACATCGCTTGTCACTTTTTGAGAATCTGGTAATCGGTAGAAATTCAGCCGTGAACGGTACTGCCGTATGGACTTATAAAGCAGAAGAGATGCAGATAGAAAAAGTAGAGTACGTTAACATGCGTCCGACGATAGCGGGCCTCGGCGCGGGATGTATTTCTGCCCGGGCCGGCATTCACGCTATTCAGATCTCGCAAGGGTGAAGGTGATCCTGTGGCAAGGCGCCCGTCCAACGATACCAGTTCGCGTCCGGTCTCCATGGCCGACGTCGCCCGCGCTGCCGGCGTTTCGCAGCAGACGGTTTCGCGCGTCGCCAACGGCTTGCCTAACGTTAACGAGCAGACGCGCCAGCGCGTGCAGGCCGCTATGCAAAAGCTCGGCTTTCGTCCGAGTTATGCCGGTCGCTCGCTGCGCGACGGCCGTTACCATTCGGTCGGCCTATGCATCAACGATGTCACCAAGTTTGGCAACCTCTCAATGATCGACGGCATCGCCAGCGCTGCTCGCGAGCATAATTGCGCCATCACGCTGGTCGAGATGTCCAAGACCGAGGAATTCTCACTTGCCGAGGCCACGCGTCGTATGGCCGCATTGCCGGTGGACGGTATCATTATCGGCATGAGCCGTATGGCTCCCGATTTTGAGACGTTAAATCCACTGCCGGGCATTGGCACGGTCATCGTTACCATGTACGCGCATCCGCGCGTGACCACGGTCGATTCCGACCATTACGGCTGCTCGCTGCTGCTCATGGATCACCTGTTTGAGCTGGGACACGAGCAGATTCGTTATATCGGCGGCCCGTCGTTCTCGGTCGACGAGCAATTTCGTCGCGCCGGCTGGCAGGATGCGCTCGAGCGTAAGCACATTAAGCCACAGGCGCCGCTCGAGGGTGACTGGTCTGCCAACAGCGGTTACGAAGCTGGCAGGTACCTGGCCGAGCGCGATCGCACCATGACGGCGATTTACGCGGCAAACGACCAGATGGCAAACGGCGCCATTGCAGCGCTGCGCGATAGCGGCCTGCGCGTGCCCGAGGACGTGAGCGTGGTGGGCGTCGATGACTCGCTCGACGACTTTGTCGCGCATAACGAGCTCACGACCGTTCGATTCGATTTACATCAGCGCGGACGCGAGGTATTCGAGCATGCGGTTCCCGAGGCGGGTACGGCGGGCAAAACCGTTGCCATTCGGATTCCCGGCCGGCTCATCATTCGACATAGCACGGCGATACCGCGCGCATAGTTTGTGCAGGTAAACGGCGATTTATCGTATTTCAATATCAATCGGTATGGATGCTGACGGATAGCCGTGGCTATGAAGGCGAGTGTTATGATAGACGGGCTCTTTTGTCTATCTAGGAGGCTTTGCCTAATGGAGATCACCAAGGATATCCGCTACATTGGCGTCAACGATCACGACATTGACCTGTTCGAGGGCCAGTACGACGTGTCCGAGAACGGTATGGCATATAACAGCTACGTTATCTTGGGCGATAAAATCGCTGTCGCCGATTCGGTCGACGCTGGCTTTGTCGACGAGTGGCTCGGCAACCTCGAGGCCGTGCTCGATGGCCGTACGCCCGACTACCTGGTTGTCCATCACATGGAGCCCGATCACTCTGCTGGCATCGCCGCCTTTATGGAGCGCTATCCCCAGGCGCAGATCGTGGCGAGTATGGGTGCTTTCCGCATGATGGTCAACTACTTTGGCACCGACTTCCCCGAGCGCAAGATGGTCGTCAAAGATGGCGACGTGCTCGACCTGGGCGGCCACAGCCTGACGTTTGTCGGTGCTCCCAACGTGCACTGGCCCGAGGTGCTCTTCTCCTACGAGTCCACCGACAAGGTGCTCTTTAGTGCCGACGGCTTTGGCAAGTTTGGCGCCAACGACATCGATGATCCCGAGGGCTGGGCCTGCGAGGCACGCCGTTACTACTTTGGCATCGTGGGAAAGTTCGGCAAGTTTGTGCAGGCCGCGCTCAAGAAGGCCGCCGATCTGGACATCCAGATTATCTGCCCGCTTCACGGTCCTGTTCTTAGCGAGAACCTGGGCTATTACCTCGACACCTATAACACCTGGTCGAGCTATCAGCCCGAGGACGAGGGTATCACGATTGCCTATGCGAGCGTGTACGGGCATCTGAAGGCTGCCGTCGAGGAGCTCGCATCTGCGCTTGAGGCTCGCGGCCAGAAGGTCTCCGTCTTTGACCTGGCTCGTGACGACATGGCCGAGGCCGTTGAGGATGCGTTCCGCTACGACCGTCTGGTGCTCGCCTCCATCACCTATCAGGGCGAGATCTTCCCGTGCATGAGCACCTTCATCCATACGCTCGCCGAGCACGCCTACCAGAACCGTACGGTGGCGCTCGTCGAGGCCGGCTCTTGGGCACCCGCGGCTGCCAAGGTTATGACCAAGGAGCTCGAGGGCATGAAGGACATCACCCTGACGCAGAACAAGGTGACTGTGCTGGGCTCGCTCAACGAAGCCTCGCGCGCCCAGATCGAGGCCCTCGCCGACGAGCTGTCCAAGTAGCGACACGCTCACTTTTGACGCTCAGCCATCACAACCACCACAAAGGGGACAGGCACCTTTGTGGTGGTTTTTGTTTAAGCGCCGGCGATGATGAGGGCTGGACGTGCGCTGTCGGTGGCCTCGGCGATTGAGGTGGCGACGGCATGATCGGGGTCACGGTCCATCACGATGGTGTCGACATCAGTCAGTTCGGCAAAGCGGTACATGCCGCGTCCGTTAACCTTGCTAGCGTCCATGAGGGCGACGCTTTGATGGGCTCCGGCGATCATAGCTGTTTTGGTCTCGGCCATCTGGGGAAAGTCGGTCGTAAAGCCGCAACCGGGAACAAAAGCGCCAGGGCACATGACGGCAAGATCGGCGTGGACCATTTGGAGAGCCTGCATGGTAAGTGGGCCGTACAGATAGCGATGACCTTTGCGCAGTGCCCCGCCCAGCATGACGACATCGACCGAGGGCATGCTCTCGTCAATATAATCGGCGATGGTAATGTCGGCCGTGATAACGGTGATGCCGTCGCGCTGATCAAGGAGCCGGACGAACTCGAGCGCCGTGGTGCCCGAGTCGACGAGCAGCGTGTCGCCGTCATTGACGAGCTCGATGGCGCTTTGCGCGATGGCCTGCTTGGCGGCGACGTTGACATTGATGCGGCGATCCTGCGTGGAGACGGTCAGGCGCTTGTGAAGCGAAACGGCACCACCATGTGTGCGGCGCAGCTTGCCTGCTTCGGCGAGCGCGTCCAGGTCGGCGCGGGCGGTGACGGAGGACACGCCAAAGGTCTGGGCGATTTCTGCTACCTGCACCGAGGCGTTGTGCTCGAGCATTTCCATGATGGCGGCGCGGCGTTCGTCGGCAAAAGCACGGTTGGTAGCTTGGGTCATGTCTGCTCCATTTTCGGCTAAATTTGCAGGAATTGTGTTGACTCTATTTTCGTTCATTTTCTTTTTGAGTAAGAAAACACCTTTCGATTACTTATCTTTTCTATAAAAGAAAGACGCTCAACGCCCAAAATTCAATATCGAACACGCCCACTCGGCTCCAATTCCTTCCGTTTACTTTTCAAAAACGACGGTATTGACCTGCATGGGCTCAATATCTCGCACGTGCAAAGACGCTGAATTTCATACAATGAGCGCAGTAAAACGCAAGGTAAAACGCCTTGTGAACAACTACGCCCGATGTCCAGATGCGGGCGAGGGAGAGGAGCAAACGCTCATGGCACTTGTTACCACCGAAAAGATGCTCAAGGACGCTCAGGCCGGCCACTACGCCGTCGGCGCGTTCAACGTTGAGAACCTCGAGTTTGTTATGGCCGTTCTGGCTGCTGCCGAGGAGACCAAGTCCCCCGTCATCATGCAGACCACCCCGGGCACCATCAAGACCGCTGGTCTGGACTACTTCTACGGCATGGTCAAGGCTGCCGCCGAGCGCGCTTCCGTGCCCGTCGCTCTGCACCTCGATCACGGCGATGGCTATGACCGCTGCATGCAGGCTTTCCGCACTGGCTACACCTCTGTCATGATTGACGGTTCGCACGAGTCTTTCGAGGACAACATCGCTCTGACCAAGTCCGTCGCCGACGCTGGCCGCGCCATGGGTGTGCCCGTCGAGGCTGAGCTCGGTAAGGTTGGCGGCAAGGAAGACGACGGTCCCGCGGTCGAGGGCGAGAGCCCTTACACCGATCCTGCCGAGGCCAAGGAGTTCGTCGAGCGCACTGGCTGCACCTCCCTCGCAATTGGCGTTGGTACCAGCCACGGCGTTTACACGAGCGATCCGCACATCGAGCAGTCCGTGGTCAAGGCTATCCGCGACGCCGTCGACGTGCCGCTGGTTCTGCACGGCACCTCCGGTGTGCCCGATGAGCAGGTTGCCGAGGCTGTGAAGAACGGCATCTGCAAGGTTAACTACGCCACCGAGCTGCGTCAGGCCTACACCAAGGGCTTCATGGCCTACATGGCCGAGAACCCCGCCTGCTTCGACCCCAAGAAGCCGGCCAAGGAGGGCATGCGTGAGATCACCGAGCTGGTTAAGATCCGCATGACCAACCTCAACTCCGAGGGCAAAGCAGAGTAACAGCAAGGGTACTCCGACTCGCTACATATCCCGGGGAGGGGCGAGGGCTTAGTTACCCAAACGTCCACGGGCATGCAAAACGACACGCTGCGCGCATGGTGCGGCGGGGGAAATTGCCCGCAGCGGAAAGGATGGGGAGCGAAG
>URTW01000145.1 GCA_900550815.1 uncultured Collinsella sp. | reverse complement strand
ATCGCCATGTACGCCCAGGGCGTTAACTCGGTCTACGACCTGGTGTGGAGCTACCTGCCCGACGGCACGCCCGTGACCTATGGCGACGTGTTCCTCGAGAACGAGCGCGAGTTCAGTGCCTATAACTTTGAGGTCGCCAACGTCGAGATGATGCGTCAGAAGTTTGACGACTACGAGGCCGAGTGCCATTCCTGCCTGGAGCGCAAGCTGCCGCTGCCGGCATATGACTGCGTCATGAAGTGCAGCCACGCTTTCAACCTGCTCGATGCCCGCGGCGCCCTGTCCGCGGTCGAGCGTGCCAACTACATCCTGCGCGTCCGCGCCGTCGCCAAGGCGTGCTGCGAGGCCTACATGGCCGAGGTCGCCGGAGTCAACGAGAATGCCGATCAGGAAGGCGAGGTGGCGTAAGCCATGGCAGACGCTAAGGATTTCCTGTTTGAGATCGGTACGGAAGAAATGCCCTCCGCGCCGCTGAACAATGCCGTCAAGCAGCTTGGCACCATGATCGCCAAGGGTCTCGACGAGGCCGGTCTGGCCCACGGCGAGGTCCGCGTGATCTCGAGCCCGCGCCGCCTGGCTGCGCTCGTTGCCGACGTCGCCACCGCGACCGACGAGGTTCACGAGGTCAAGCGCGGCCCCGCGGTCAACATCGCCTTCGATGCCGACGGTAACGCCACAAAGGCCGCCCAGGGCTTTGCCCGCAAGTGCGGTGTGGCTGCCGAGGATCTGGTCCGTCGCGAGGACACCGACGGCCGTGAGTACGTCTTTGCCGAGAAGAACATCCCTTCCGCCCCGGCCACCCCGATCCTGACGGCCCTGTGCGAGAAGACTATCGCTGGCCTGCAGTGGCCCAACTACCGCTCTCAGCGCTGGGGCCACGAGCACGCGACGTTCGTGCGTCCGGTCCGCTGGATCTGCTGCCTTCTGGGCGAGGACGTTGTGCCCGTGTCGTTTGCCGACGTGACGAGTGGCAACACCACGCGTGGTCATCGCGTGCTTGGCCCCGGTGACCATGTGGTCGCCAGCCCCGCCGTCTACGAGCAGGTGCTCGAGGACGCCGGCGTGCTTTCTGCCGAGCGCCGTCGCGAGGCCATCCTTGCCGGTATCGCCGAGGTCGAGGCTGCCCGTCCCGGCTGCCATGTCGATACGCCCAAGAAGGTCTTTGAGGAGGTCATCAACCTCTGCGAGTGGCCGACGGTGCTCGTCGGTACCTTCGATGAGGAGTTCCTCAAGGTCCCGCACGAGATCATCTGCGAGTCCATGCTCACCAACCAGCGCTACTTCCCGATCTATGACGGCGAGGGCAAGCTCACGCGTGAGTTCGTGGTCGTCTCCAATAGCAAGCCCGAGAACGCCGAGCGCGTGATCGACGGCAACGAGCGCGTTGTGCGCGCCCGTCTGGACGATGCCAAGTTCTTCTACGAGGAGGACCTGAAGATCTCCCTCGACGAGTTCCGCGAGCGTCTGGCCAAGGTCGCCTTCCAGGAGAAGCTCGGTAGCGTGCTCGCCAAGTCCGAGCGCATTGAGCAACTCGCGCTTGCCATCGCTCGCGAGGCCCATCTGGGCGCCCACCTGGCCGCCGATGCCGCTCGCGCCGCGCACCTGTGCAAGGCCGACTTGGTATCCAACGCCGTCGTCGAGTTCACGAGCCAGCAGGGCGTGATGGGCGGTTACTACGCCACCGCGATGGGGGAGAACGACGAGGTCGCCCACGCCATTCGCGATCATTATCGTCCCCGCTTTGCCGGTGACGAGCTGCCCGAGGGCACCGCTGGCTGCATCGTGGCCTGCGCCGACAAGCTCGATACCATCGCCGGTATCTTTGCCATCGGCGAGCCCCCGACCGGCTCCTCCGACCCCTACGCGCTACGTCGTGCCGCTATCGGCATCATCAACATCCTGCGCGACCGTCTGCCGATCGACCCCACATCGCTCATCGACTTCGCCCTCGAGCTCTATAGCGAGCAGGGCATTGAGTTCGTCGCCGCCGAGGTCGCCCAGCAGGTTCGCGACTTCTTCCATGGCCGCCTGGTGAGCATGGCCCGCGACGAAAAGATCCCGGCCGATACCGTTGCCGCCGTCTCTGCGGTGCACATCATCGCCCCGTCCGTCTTCTTCGCCCGCTGCGCCGCCCTCGACGAGGCCCGCAAGAACGATGCCGAGACCTTTGACAACCTGGCTACGGCCTATGCCCGTGCCGCGCATATCTCCAAGTCCGAGCTGGGCGCGGAGTACGACCGCTGCCGGTTGGGCGAGGCCGAGCTCGCGCTTGCCGATGCTTCCGAGGCTGCTCAGACTGCTGTCGATGCTGCCCTTGCTGCCGAGGACTACCCGGCCGCATTTGCCGCCCTCGCCGCCCTGCGCGCGCCCATCGACCGTTTCTTCGATGAGGTTATGGTCATGGACAAGGACGAACAGCTCCGCGATAATCGCCTTAAGCTGCTCAACCGCTTCGAGGCCGTTTTCTCCGGCATCGCCAACATCGGTGAGCTTGCCCGCAAAAAGTAAGCTAGCCTGCGCATAAGCGCAAAAGGAGCCTCGCATGGATTGCCCGGTCACCGCTCGTCCCACCGTTATCGTTATCTCCGACTCGCTCGGCGATACCGCTTGTGAGGTGGTGCTTGCGGCGTCCGGGCAATTTGATGAAGGGGCTTTTCGTTTGTTGCGCCTGCCCAAGGTGACCGCGGCGGAGCAGGTGGAGTCGTTGGTGGGCTCGCGCGGCGATGCCGACCATCGCGATATTGCCGTGGTTCACACCATTGTCGATCCGGCGCTTCGCGCCCGCGTGCTCGATTACCTGGGCATGCTGCATATCCGTTCGGTCGACCTGATCGGTCCGACGCTCGCCGTGCTATCGTCGCTCATCGGTGTGCCGCCCAAAGGCGTCGCGGGCGTGATTCACAGGACCGATGACCGCTATTTCCATCGTATCGAGGCCATGGAATATTTCGTTGAGCACGATGACGGGCGCGGTTGCGACGATTTGTCGGGTGCCGATATCGTGCTGCTGGGCGTATCGCGCACGTCCAAGACGCCGCTGTCGATGTATCTGGCTTATCAGGGCTACAAGGTTGCCAATGTTCCGTTGGCCCATGGCATGGAGCCGCCGAAGTCGATATACGAGGTCGACCCGATGCGCCTGTTCGGCCTGATTTCGACCGTCGATGTGATTTCCGAAATTCGCGATAGCCGCTTGGGCGATGACTACGCTCGTGCCGTTGCCGGCTCCTATGCCGAGCCCGAGAGCGTGCGCAGCGAGCTCGAGGAAGCCCGTTCCCTCATGAAGCGGCTAGGCTGCTTTGTGGTGCGTACCGACGGCAAGGCCATCGAGGAGAGCGCTGCCGAGATCATTAGCCACTTGGAGGAAATCCAAGAAGCCCGTGCCCGCCGCGCCGCCCGTCGAGCCTAACAGTAGCAGCATTTTGATAAAGCGATTTAGCAAAAATATCGCATCTGACCTGCACCTTCTTACAGTGGTATCTTCATAAGGTAACCACCTTTACCTACCATTTACCGCCAGTTTTAGCACGTTTACCAAACCGCGCATCCTCTGCTTAAGCCCGCTCAAAACCCGCCGTATAGTTCCCTCATGGCCCGCATCTGGCGGGTCGATTCGTTACCACGGTCGTGTGCGTAAGCGCATGGAAGGGGAAGTATCGTGAGCGATTGCAAGAGGGTTTACCGTTTTGGAACCGACGCCCAGGGCACCTGTGTCACCGAGGGCGACAAGTCCATGAACTTCGTGCTTGGCGGCAAGGGCGCAAACCTTGCCGAGATGAGCCGCATCGGCCTGCCGGTTCCCGGTGGTTTTACCATTACCTGCCAGACCTGTGTCGAGTACTCCGGTGCCGGCAACGTCTGGCCCGAAGGCGCGCTCGATGAGATCGTTGCCGCCGAGGAAGACCTCGAGTCCCGCTGCGGCAAAAAGCTCGGTGACGCCTCCGATCCGCTGCTCGTGTCGGTTCGCTCGGGCGCTCCGTTTTCCATGCCCGGCATGATGGACACGGTCCTCAACTTAGGCCTCAACGACGACTCCGTTCAGGGGCTCATCGCTCAGACGCAAAATCCGCGTTTTGCCTGGGATAGCTACCGCCGCTTTATTCAGATGTTCTCCAACGTCGTTTAGGGCGTCGACGCTGACCTGTTCGAGAACGCGCTGACCCGGGCACGCCTGGTCGCTGGTGTTCGCGTCGATTCCGAGCTTTCGGCCGAGGATCTGCAGGAGCTCGTCGAGACCTTCAAGGGGATTTTCTCTGAGAACGTCGATGCTTCCCTGTATCCCGAGCTCGAGGTTGCTGACGGCAAGCCTGTCTTCCCGCACGACCCGGAGCTTCAGCTACGCCTTGCCATCCAGGCCGTCTTTGGCAGCTGGATGAACGAGCGTGCCTGCATCTACCGCAAGCAGCATGGCATTTCCGACGACCTCGGCACCGCCGTCAACGTGCAGGCCATGGCCTTTGGCAACAAGGGCGAGACCTCTGCGACTGGCGTCGCCTTTACGCGCAACCCGGCCGATGGCACTAAGGAGTTCTACGGCGATTTTCTGGTTAACGCCCAGGGCGAGGACGTCGTCGCCGGCATCCGCAACACCGAGCCCATTGCCGACCTCAAGACCACCCCGGGCCTCGAGTCCGCAGGTGAGGAGCTCGAGCGCGTGTTCCTGACGCTCGAGGATCATTATCGCGATATGTGCGATATCGAGTTCACCATCGAGCAGGGCAAGCTCTGGATGCTCCAGACCCGCGTGGTCAAGCGCACCTCCGCCGCCGCCCTGCTCATCGCCCGGTAGGCGCTGTCCGGCGCGGGAGGGCACGGTGTCCATCTGATCAAGCAGTCGGCCATCGAGCCCATCCAGACTGTCAAGGAGAAGTACCTGGGCTCCAACAACCCCCGGCTCCACAGCGACGAGGTGCTGGTGGCCCTGGCGGCCTCCGCCAACCTGGACGCCAAGGCCCTGGCCGCCCTGCGGTCCCTGGCCGCGCTGAACGGCTGTCAGGCCCACTGTTCGGTCATCCTCTCGCCTCCGGACGAGAGCACCTATAAGAAGCTGGGCCTCCAGCTCACCTGCGAGCCCCAGTATCAGACCAACAATTTATATCACCGGTAAGCGGTTTTGAAAAACAAGACGCGCCCCTGGAGAAGAAATTCCTTCCCCAGGGGCGCGTTTTTTCGATGCAGGGGCGCACAGTGCGCGCCCACGTGGCGGGCTGGAACCGGCCCTTGCG
>URTW01000144.1 GCA_900550815.1 uncultured Collinsella sp. | reverse complement strand
TACGACAGCCTGCCGGGCGTGGACACCGAGGACGCCAACCTTGTCGAGGGTGCCGCCAACGCCCTCATCGGCATCGGAAAGAAGTCAGAGAAGAACTTCCGCAAGAGCGATTCACACGGCAGCATCCAGACCGTCTACGTTCCCGACTCGCCGCAGACGGGGGTGATCTTCGGCATCAAGGTCGTCTCGACTGGCGGGCGCGTCGGCTTCTGCCAGGACGAGGGGCCGAGCGTCAAGAAGGACACGGACTTCACGCAGAGCGTGTGGGTCAAGGGCTCCAAGGGCGCGACGGGCATCATACAGTCCTTCTGGGACCAGGAGAGGGCGCTTGGCCCGGTGACCAAGGGCTTCACTCTGACTGGCGAGTGGCAGAAGGTCGGCTACACCTATCACGCCACGGAGAACCACAACAAGGTCAGCTGGGGCTACTGCTACATCGACGGCGGCGAGGCAATCTTCGTCGCCGACAAGGTCGAGGAGGGCTCCACAGCAACGCCTTGGCCCCAGGACGCCATGCAGGCGGCTGCGGACGCCAAGGCGGCGGAGCTGCTCGCCACCGAGCGCGCCGTGACGCGCACGGACGAGTTCAAGAGCGTATACAAGCCCGTCGAGCCGTGCATGGCGGTGGCGATGAACTACAGGGCCGGCGGGGTTGTCGGAAAGCTGGCAATTCAGAAGCAGACGCTGACGCTCGACGCCGGCTGCGTCATAAAGCACACGGCGAGGAGGTACGAGCGATGAGCGATTCGGCGGTCGAGATCAAGGGCGCGGCGGCGCGGCTGGCGGCGGCGATGCCGTCGAGCGGCAAGCATCTGACGATGGAGTTCGGCACGGTCGTGGGCATCCACGGCACGACGCTAGACGTGATGCTGCACGGGACAGTGGTGACGGTCCCGATGGTGCGCTCCTGCACGGGGTGCGTCATCACCGACCGCGCCGTGATCCTGTCGCAGGGCCCGCTGACCGTGTGCGTCGGCACGATGGCGGCGGTGTAGGTCGGCGTTACGGTGGCCCGAACCTGCGGTGTGGCGGGGGATGGGCCCCGCCATACCGCAGAACGGGAAGGAGGCCGGATGGAGGTGCTCAAGCTGTTTGCGCCGTATGGCCCCGGATGGCTCGGAGGCGCAGCGCTTGATCTCATTGCCTATTATTTTGGGCGGCAATTTTTGGCCGAGTACAAGGTTCAGAACGAGCGCAAGGCGAACCTCGACCTCAAGCGCGAGGAGCGCAAGCAGGCCGAGGTGGACGAGCGGGCGCAGCGCGACCGTGAGAGATCGCAGATGGAGGGCCGCATCGCCGCGCAGATGGAACGCAGCAACACCTTGATTGAGGGGATGAAGACCCTCATGGAGTCGGTCGTCGCGTCAAATGACGTCTTACACGCCGATCTGGTCCACAGCCAGGCGCGCAGCCAGGGGATGGCCGAACAGGTGAGCCACATTCGCGACCGCGTCGACCTGCTCTACGACAAAGAAACAGGTAGATAGGAGGAATCATGACTACCGAAGACATTATCCGCAAGGTGACGAGCCGAAAGTTCTGGCTGTGCACAGCTGCCTTCCTGGGCTCCGTCGCGACCAGTGTCGCCGGCATCGCCACGGACAACCAGACCGTCGCCGCCATCGGCACCGTTTGCGGGGTCGCGAGCGCCGCGATCTATGCAGCAGCCGAGCAGGCGGTCGACGCAGCCCGTCTTAAAGCTGGTGGTAAGCATGACCGAGTCTAAGACCGAGCCTAAGCACAAGCTGCCGCTTCGCAGTGCATTCGCCGTCGTTCTCGCCCTTGCTGCAGCACTCGCAGCCCCGCTCAGCGCTGAAGCCTACCAGAGCGTCAACAGGTACGTAAGCAATGGACACGGGTATCTCAATGCGAGCTACCTTGTTATCCATGAGACGGCGAACCCCGGTGCTTCTGCGTACAACCACACTCTATTGTGGTCGCGCAACGACACCTACGCCGTGCATCACGTCATGGAGCTCGACGGCTCCACAGTCTACAACACGGTCGCGGAGGACCGCCTCTGCTGGCACGTGGGCAACGGCAATGGCTATACAATCGGCATCGAGTTGGCCCATGCCACAAATGCAGCCGACTTCTCAAAGCAGTGGGGCGAGGCGGTCAAGTGGGCTGGCGACGAGCGGCGTGCCCACGGCTGGGACACGTCCCGCCTGCTGAGCCACTACGAGGCGGCCCAGCGCTGGGGCGGCAGTGACCACACCGACCCGAATGGTTATTTTGCCCAGTTCGGCAAGAGTTGGTGGGAGTTCAAGCAGGCCGTGGCAGCCTATCTCGGCAGCGGCTATGTCGCACCCATCGCGCCGACCAACGGCAACGGCGGGACCTATGAGGGGGGCGGCTACAGCTCACCGGCGGCCAGCTTCCCGAAATCGACTGGCGCCTGCGTAAACGTCCACTATGCGCTGCACAACCGCGGTGGCGGCTGGAACTCCGAAGTAACGAACTTTGACGACTCCAGCGAGAACGGCTTCGCGGGCATGCCTTACGGCTCCCATGACATGTTAATCGCATGGGCTGATACCGGCACCCTACGCTATCGCGTCCACACCCGTGAATCCGGATGGCTCGACTGGGTGCAGGCCGCATCCTACGGCGACAGCGTGAACGGTATGGCGGGCGTCTGGGGCCAGACCATCGATGGTGTCCAGATGTACTACGTCACGCCTGGCGGTGACTACCGTCAGGTCTACTACCGCTCTCAGGATGTCGATCATGCCGGATGGTGGGGCGAGGTCTGCGACGACGGAACCACGTATGGCGGAGACGATTACGCCGGCTATTACAGCCACGCGCTCGACCGCCTGCAGGTCTACATCTCCGACGGGACTCGCCGATGATCGCGCTGACGTTCGTGCTCGGCGCGCTCTTTGGCGGCACCGTGGCGACAATCGGGCTCTGCATCGTGAGCATCAACCGGCGCTAGCGACAGCGGGCGATAACAACAAAAGGGGCCGTGGCGGTTCGTTGCCACGGCCCCTTTTTCGTATCCCTCGAATATCCTAAGTTGCCGCCAAACCCTAAGTACGGTCAGCGTATTGCAGCGCCGTCAGCGAGTTTTGCCTGTTGGTCAGCATCAATAGCGAGCTGCGGCAAACTGTCTCAGTACTGCCACAACTAACTGCGTGCCATCTACCTGCGGCTTTGCGGGGGAATATCCTAACTTATCCCAAGCGCGTCGAAGGCGGCGCGGACGACCTGCTCGGCGGTGGGGCGGATGTAGTGCCGTCCCGACACGCCGGGGAGGGCGTGGCCCATCAGCATCTCTATGAGGTCCCACGGCAGGCGAAGCTCGACCTCCGCTATCGTACGCCAGGAGTTGCGGAGGTTCGACCACGGGATGTGCTCGATGCCGCGGGCGGCGCAGAGTTTCCGCCAGCGGTCGTTGCAAATGCTCCGGTTCATGGGCAGCCCGTCGCCCCGGTCGCACATCCACTCGCGGCCCTCGGCGGCGCGGGCGGCCGCTATCTCGACGAGGCGGTCGGCGGCCTGCGGCAGGATCACGACGGTGCGGGCGGACTTGGCGGTCTTGAGGGCGCCCACCGGCTCGGTGCCGGACTGCTGCATCTGGCGGCAGATGTCGGCCGAGGCGAGGACGGTGCCGCTACGCTCCCAGCGCAATACCTCCTCGGTGCGCACGCCAAGCGACTCGCCCGAGCGGCAGGAGCCGAAGCACGCGAGGATGAACGCGGGCTCCAGGGGGTTGCCGCGCAGTGCGTCGAGGACGCTCAGGGCCTCGTCGAGGGTATAGACGCGCTTTGAGCGCTCGCGGGTCTTGCGGGTGGGCAAGGAGTACATGACGCTGGCGGCGAACGGGTCGAGCGGCAGGCGGATGAAGGTCGAGACGCAGGCGTAGACCTTGCGCAGGGTGAGCAGGGCGGTGTCGGCGGTGGCGGCGGGCAGTGTCAGCAGCCAGTCCTGCAGCTCGACGGCGCGGAGCTGGTCGACGGGCGCCTGCCCCCAGCGGGGTCCGGCGAAGTTCTTCCACGAGCGCAGCACGAGGTCGCGGGTGTTGGGGGCGAGGGTCCCCGCCTCGACCTGTGCGGCCATCTTGGGGACGAGCCACGTCTCGTAGGCCTTGGCTATGGTGGGCACGGGGGCGTCGTCGGCGTGCTCGACGTGGATGCGGTCGAGTTCCGCGCACGCCTCGCGGTAGGTTCCGTACACGGTCTTGGTCTTGCGCCTGCGGCCCTGCGGCGTGTTCTGCATCCAGCGCAGGACGTACTTCTTGCCGCGCCTCATCTCGGTCACGGAGCCCCAGACGCGGCGGCGCTGCTTCTTTGTCATATAATCAGATCCGTTCAGATCGCGGGCATATTCTCCGTTTCGCCCGGTTCTGACTCCGGCCCCGTCTCACGTTCCAAAGTGCAGGGGCCGTCTCCTTAGTCTCGGGGCCGCGGCATCAGCCTGCGGTCCCGAGATTTTTTGCTTTCATGGGCATCACCTCCCTAGATGTAGGCGCATGGAATCTCGCCCTTGCCGGCCCCCAATCTCCACAACGTGTTCGGTTTACATTTCGCCGCGATGGGGCGATAATCGGGATAGCTCATCCACCGTGTGTGTGAAGGAGTCCTCTGGAGGCGCCCAAACAGCGCCTCCTGCTTTTTCGGCGTGGTTTCTCGCCATCTCGCGCTCATTCAGCTTCCTGCGGTGGTCGTTGTCGACGTAATACGCGGTTATCAGCAGGCAGTAGTGCTCTCTCGGCTCGAATACGACAATGTAGCTCTCTTCCTCAAGGTAAAACTTAATCCGTTCCCTTATCTGGGTGCCATTGCGGCTCTTCCTTGCGCGATGCTCCGCCTTCCAGGCTATAACGCCTCCGCAGTCGGGACATTTGGGGCACCTCTCAGCATTCTCGATGAACGCCTTCGGCCATCTGATACGCCTGCACCTTTCGAGATCTGGCACACGGTCCTCTGGCAGACCCGACTTATGGTCGTAGTCCCTGCAGGTAAGGTGCCAAAAGGCTTCGGCCCGTCCCTCCAGCATGGGCTGGTACCGTATCTTTACCGGTTTCCCGTGGTAGACGGGCCTGCCCTCGATGAAATCACGCCTGAACACGCTGTAGACAAGAGCGTCGTATTCGCTCCAGGGACGCGAGCTGTCCCTTTCGACTAGGGGCGGTATCCAACAGCAGTTCATGATGTGAATCCCCCGGCCTGCCAGAACAGCAGGTTCATCTTCTTCTCGCTGAGGAGTGAGGTCTTGACGAGAGAGAGGCCCGCCCTCTGAATTATTCTATTGATGAGCCTGATGTTCGTGACGCTATCCGATGG
>URTW01000143.1 GCA_900550815.1 uncultured Collinsella sp. | reverse complement strand
CTCTGCGTGGCGACACGATCTCCACCAGATGCCCGAGCTGGGTAACAATCTTCCGCAGACGTCTGCCGATATCCAGGCACGTCTGGACGAGATGGACATCCCCCATACCACGCTTGTCGACGGTTCCTGCGTCGTTGCCCTGATCGGTGCCGGTGCGGCCGCGGCCGCGCAGGGCAATGGCACGTGCAAGGACGAGCAGGCTGGAACGGTCGTCATGCTCCGAGGTGATAGGGATGCCCTGCCCGTTGTCGAGGAATCCGGCGAGCCCTTTGCATCCACCAATGGCTGCATGCATGCTTGCGGTCACGATATGCACGCGACGGCCCTGCTTGGTGCGGCGCGCCTGCTCAAGGCCCGCGAGGCCGAGCTCATCGACGCCAATGCCACCGTCAAACTGCTGTTCCAGCCGGGCGAGGAGACCTTCGAGGGCGCCCGCGCCGCCATCGCCGACGGCTTGCTCGAGAACCCGCGCCCTCAGGCGGCCTTTGCCATGCATGTCAATAGCCAGTCGCCGCTTGGCCTGGTGCTCTACGGCAGCCCGGCGCTCTCGGGCGTGTACGGTTTTCGCATCACGCTTCAGGGCAAGGGTGGCCATGGCTCGAGCCCCGAGATCTGCATCGACCCCATCACGGCAGGCGTGCATGTGCACCTGGCGCTCCAGGAGCTTATCTCCCGCGAGGTGCCGGCGGCCAAAGAAGTCGCGCTTACCGTTGGCAAGTTTGCCGGCGGCTTGGCGGCCAACGTCATCCCCGACACCTGCGTGCTCGAGGGAACGCTGCGCGGCTTCGACGTCGAGCTCATGGAGCACCTCAAGACCCGCATCGCGGAGGTCGTCAAAGGTGTTGCCACGACCTATCGTACGCCGGCGACTATCGAGACGCTCTCGGATGTTCCCCCGCTCGTACTCGATGACGATATGACGCAGGCGTCGCTTGGCTACGTGGGCGCGGTGCTGCCCAAGTCCGCCTTCTTGCCACTGTTCCACGCCATGGCGAGCGAGGACTTCGCGTTGATCTCGAGCGAGATCCCGAGTGCGTACTTTACCGTGGGCGCTGCCGCGACTGATACGGACAAGCATTTTGCTCAGCACCATCCCAAGGCACGCTTTAGCGATGCCGAGCTTCCCCTTGGCGCCGCGGCTTACACGGCGGTCGCTTTGGGCTATATCGCTGACCACCGGTAGCACCCAACCTTGCCTTTCAAGCCTGCGGGCATGGCCATAAGGCCTATGCCCTTGTCTTTCAAGGCAATCTTGGGCACCGTGGGCGCCATCGTCTCGGGCGTGCTGTTCGATGCCACGGGCTCCTTTGCGAGCACCTGGATTGTGTGCCTGGCGTGCTCCGTGGTCATGCTCGTGTTCCTGCTGGCATCCGAGCCCATCGCCGCCAAGCTGCGCGCGAGCGTGGCGGGGGAGTAGACGTCCGTCGCTCTTTGCTGTTCGCCCCGTTCTGTCCGTGGCTGCCCTGGAAGCCGAATGGATGCTCGTACCATCATTCGGTTTCCAAGGCGGCCACGGGCCTACGAAATGATCCGTTTTCCTCCGTCCCCAACAGATCACGTAATCCGAAGGGGACGGAGGAAAACGGATCACAAAACGCGGCGGTGCGTCTGGCCGAACGAGTCC
Source organism: uncultured Collinsella sp. (assembly GCA_900550815.1). Lineage (GTDB taxonomy): Bacteria > Actinomycetota > Coriobacteriia > Coriobacteriales > Coriobacteriaceae > Collinsella. Next base: position 3,697 of record URTW01000143.1, on the reverse strand, counting down.
CCATACCCTCGTTCGGTCAGACGCGCCGCCGCGTTTTGCTTTTGTGCCGTATAATGTCCACTAACTATGACGCGATACAAAAGAAAGGTGTTTGCCCATGCAGGCACAGAAGGCGGAGGGAACCCGCGACCTTATCGGCGCCGAGATGCGCGCCTGGCAAAAGATGCAGCAGATTGCGGCCGGCGTGTTCGAGCCGTTTGGTTTTAAGCCCATCGAGACGCCCGCGATCGAGCAGGTGGACGTGTTTGTCCACGGTATCGGCCAGTCGACCGACGTCGTGCGCAAGGAAATGTTCCGCGTGTTTAGCGGCGCCAACCTGGAGCGCGTCTTTACCGAGGGTACCGATACCAAGCTCAAGCCCAAGCAGCGCTTGGCGCTTCGCCCCGAGGGCACGGCCGGTGTGGTGCGCGCCGTCGTGGAGAACAACCTGGTGCCCCAGGGCTCCACGCCGTTTAAGGCCTACTACGCCGAGGCCATGTTCCGTGGCGAGCGTCCCCAGAAGGGTCGTCTGCGCCAGTTCCACCAGGTGGGCATCGAGTGGCTCGGCGCTCCCGATCCGGCGGCAGACGCCGAGTGCATCATCATGCTCATGGAGTTCTACAAGCGCCTGGGCTTCGATCTTTCCAAGCTTCGTCTGCTTATTAACTCAATGGGCGATGCGCAGTGCCGTCCGGCATACCGCGAGCAGGTCAAGCAGTTTATCCTCGATCACGCAGACGAGATGTGCGATGAGTGCCGCGAGCGCGCCGAGCTCAACCCGCTGCGCGCCTTCGACTGCAAGAACGACCATTGCCGCGAGATCATGGCCGACGCCCCGCTGATGGGCGACAACCTGTGCGACGAGTGCCGCGAGCACTACGAGCAGGTCAAGCGCTATTTGGATGCGGCGGGTATCGAGTATGTCGAGGATCCCACCTTGGTGCGTGGCCTGGACTACTACACCCGTACTGTCTTTGAGGTCGAGGCTCCCGGCGCCGGTGTCGGCTCCATCGGTGGCGGCGGTCGCTATGACGGCTTGGTCGAGCTCGAGGGTGGCAAGCCCACGGCGGGCGTCGGCTATGCTGTCGGTTTTGAGCGCGCCCTGCTGGCCCTGCAGGCCTTTGGCAGCGACCTGGGTGCCGAGGAGGTCCCGTGCGTCTACGTCGCCAACGCCGGCAAGGAGCTGCGTCAGAACGGCTTTGCCATTACGCAGGAGCTTCGCGCCGCAGGTATCGTGACCGAGGCCGACTATCAGGGCCGTTCGCTCAAGGCCCAGTTTAAGCAAGCCGATAAGGTAGGCGCCAAGCTCATCTTGGTCCTGGGTGGCGACGAGCTTGCCGCCGGCAAGGTCAAAGAGCGCGACATGCAGAGCCATGACGAGGTGCTCGCCGATCTGGACAACGTCGTCGAGGCGGTTCGCGAGCGCCTGTAGCGCATCTTTTTGAGCTGCGGACCCGCTAACATGTCCCGCTCGCGGCGAGCGATTGTTACGGGGGTGTTTCGCATTTATGCGGAATGCCCCCGTTTACGTATGCCGCCCACCGAGAAATACGACCATTTAGAGCAAAAACCTTTGCAATGCAGAAAATACTTTTGTGTGGTAAAGCGCAATCAGTGTCGAAAGTATTTCTCAAGCGCCTATAATGAATACCGCATGTTACGTGCATAGAAGGAGGAATGGGAGGAAACGTGGCTGAGAACCTAAGCAACCAGTCTGTACCCGAAGCCGCGGCGCGCGTCGCTGCCGTGGTCAACCGCCTCGTTAACCGAATCGGCTCGAATGCCGAGTCCAGGGAGCGTCTCGCCGAGATCGAGATCCCCGAGGAGCTGCGCGACAATCTGGCGCTGTTCTTGCGCCTGGAGCGCCGTGTGCTTAGCGAGTATGATCCCGAGATCGCGGACCTGTTCGACAAGATTTTGACAGCCGAGATTGTGGTCAATGCCGGCAACCCCGGTACCTGCGCTGCCGACGAAGCCGTCGACGAGCAGGGCGTGCCCACCGCCGACGAGCCCACTGCCGTGGCATTTCGTGAGGTCGTCGATTTGATCGACAGCCTGCCGCTCGATAAGCAGCAGGTCATTGTCCGCGCCTTTACGAGCTTTTTCCATCTGGCAAACCTGTCGGAGGAGAACTACCGTGTGGCGCAGCTGCGCGAGCGCGAGGCCGGTGCGTCGACCGATACCGAGGTCGATCCTGCCAACGAGCTTACCGTTGCCTATCACCAGCTGGTGAATGAGCTGGGTGTCGAGGGTGCCAACGAGCTGCTCGACAAGCTCGAGTTCCACCCTGTCTTTACCGCACATCCCACCGAGGCCCGTCGTAAGGCCGTCGAGGGCAAGATCCGCCGTATCTCCAACCTGCTGGAGGAGCGTCCGCGTCTGGGCGGCTCCGACCTGGTGGAGAACGAGCGCCATATGCTGCAGGAGATCGACGCCCTGGTGCGTACGAGCCCCATCGCGCTCAAGAAGCCCACGCCGGTCGAGGAAGCCGATACCATCATCGACATCTTCGATAACACGCTGTTCGACGTTATCCCCGTTATCTATCGTCGTTTTGACGATTGGGTGCTGGGCGACAAGGCCGGTACTGTGCCGCCGCTGTGCCCGGCGTTCTTCCATCCCGGCAGCTGGATCGGTTCCGACCGCGACGGTAACCCCAACGTCACCGCCAAGGTGAGCCGTGAGGTCGCCGCCAAGTACTTTACGCACATGGTGCTCAAGCTCGAGGACAAGTGCCGCCACATCGGCCGCAACCTCACGCTCGAGGCTACCTACAGCAAGCCGTCGGCCGAGCTCATTAACCTGTGGAACCATCAGGTCGAGATGAGCCCTCGTTACACGGCCCGCGCCGAGCTGATCTCCGAGCACGAGCCGCATCGCGCCGTCATGCTCGTCATGGCCGACCGCCTGAACGCCACCGTCCGTCGTATCACCGACACCATGTACCACAGCGCCGACGAGTTCCTGGATGACCTGCGCGTCGTCCAGCGTTCGCTGGCCGCCTGCGGTGCCGTCCGTGCTGCCTACGGCCCGGTCCAAACCATCATCTGGCAGGTCGAGTCCTTCGGCTTCCATATGGTCGAGATGGAGTTCCGTCAGCACTCCGTGGTGCATGCCCGCGCCCTCAAGGATATCCACGAGAACGGTATCCATGGCGACCTGCAGCCCATGACGCGCGAAGTCATCGAGACCTTCCGTGCTATCGGCTCCATCCAAAAGCGCTACGGCAAGAAGATGGCGCACCGCTACATCATCTCGTTCACCAAGAGCGCCCAGCATGTGGCCGCCGTCTTTGAGCTTGCCCATCTGTCCTTTGCGCACGAGGAGGATGTCCCCGAGCTCGACGTGATTCCGCTGTTCGAGCAGCTCGAGGACCTCGAGGGCTGCGTCGACGTGCTCGACCAGATGCTTACGCTCCCCGTGGTGCAGAAGCGCCTTGCCCAGACCAACCGCCGCATGGAGGTCATGCTGGGCTATTCCGACTCCTCCAAGGATGCCGGTCCTACCACGGCCATGCTCGCGCTGCACTCCGCGCAGGAGCGCATCGCCAAGTGGGCCGAGAAGAACGATATCGACCTGGTGCTCATGCACGGTCGCGGCGGTGCCGTGGGCCGAGGCGGCGGTCCGGCCAACAAGGCCGAGCTGGCGCAGCCCAAGGGATCGGTCAACAGCTTCATTACGCTCAACGAGCAGGGCAAGGACAACTTAGCCCGATACG
>URTW01000142.1 GCA_900550815.1 uncultured Collinsella sp. | reverse complement strand
CGCCCGGGCCATGTCGAGGAGGCCGAGCGCGGCTTGCTTACCGGTAGCATCCGCCCCTTCGGGCGGTTGCGCCGGCGTGCTGCTGGCGAGGGAGATTCCCCCGACGCCCTTACACTCGCGCCATCCGTCGCGCACGATCTACCCGAGCTCGGCGTCATGCTCCCCTATACACCGCTTCAGCATCTGCTGCTTGCAGCTGCCGCGTCGCATGACATGCACGCGCTAGTCATGACCAGCGGAAACCTGAGCGAGGAACCCATCGAAACTGATGACAGCCTTGCCTGGGAACACCTCGTTGCCGCCGGCATTGCCGATGCGCTGCTCGGCAACGACCGCGCGATCCTCTCGCGCTACGATGATTCCGTGGTGCGCGCGGTCGGTGGGGTCGTTATGCCCGTGCGTCGCGCACGCGGATATGCGCCGCAACCGTTGTCGTTGCCGGCGCTCAACGGCACCGCACCCTGCGTGCTCGCCTGCGGGCCACAACAAAAGGCCACGATTGCGCTCACGCGTGAAGGGACGAACGGCGAGGCAACCTGTTTTGTGTCGCAGCATATCGGCGATGTTGAAAACGGCGCGACTTTCGATGCTTGGAACGCCGCACGCACGCGTCTGGAAAACCTCTTTGACCTGGCGCCTGCCGCCTTGGCATGCGACATGCATCCAAGCTATCTGTCGAGCCAGTGGGCGCGCGAACAGGCGCGAAAATGCAATCTGCCGCTCGTCGAGGTGCAGCACCATCATGCGCATGTCGCGAGCATAATGGCCGAGGCTATCGCCGCGGACCAGCTTACAACCGACGCGCGCGTCCTTGGCATCGCCTTTGACGGCACGGGGGCGGGCACCGACGGAACCATTTGGGGCGGCGAGTTCCTTGTCGCCGGCCTTGGCGACTTTGAACGCGCCGCGCACCTGCGCACCTGGGCGCTACCAGGCGGTGCCGCATCCGTGCGCGATGCCCGGCGCAATGCCTTTGCCCTGCTGAGCGAGCTCGGTCTGCTCGAGCACCCGGGTGCCGCGGGGCTATTGGGCACCCTCGACGAGCAGACGCGCAGCATCACGGCTACGATGATCGAGCGGAACATCAACAGCCCACGCACGAGCAGTATGGGGCGCCTCTTTGACGCCGCCGCTGCAGTTTTGGGCATTTGCGGCAAGGCAACCTACGAAGGCGAGCCCGCCATCGAACTCGAAGCCGCCGCCTGGCGCGCACTCGGCGGTAAGACCGTTCGTCTCGATGGCAATCATGCAGGCGTATTCACGTCTGCCGACGACTCCCCCATCTTGGACCCCCAACCGCTCATCGAAGCTCTTCTGAATGGAATCGAGGCAGGCGCGCCGGCCGACAGGCTCGCGCTCAACTTCCACGTCGCCATCGCATGCGCGTCGGCCCACATCGCGTGCGAGATCTGTGATCGCGAAGGCCTCGATACCGTCGCGCTCTCGGGCGGTGTGTTCATGAACCGGCTTTTGCTTAAGCTCCTTACCCATGAACTCAAAGACGCCGGTCTTGCCGTCTTGGTCCCCCACACTGTGCCCGTCAACGACGGCTGCATCGCCTACGGTCAGGCCGCCATCGCTCGCGCTCGCCTCGCGCAGACGGCGTCTCGATAGGCTGTTTTGCCAGCCTGTGCGCCGCCGTCTCACAGGTGTAACGCGTTTGCTCGTGACTCCCGCGAGCGCTACTATCAACTGATGGGTAATTAGGCGCCTATCCAGCGCAAAACGTATAAAAGGGGAACATTATGTGCCTTGCCGTTCCCGGTAAAGTGGTCAAACGCGACGACGACCTTAAGGCGACCGTCGACATGATGGGCATCGAGCGCCCCGTTTCGCTGCGCCTCGTGCCGACGGCACAAGTAGGCGACTACATTCTCGTGCACGCCGGCTTTGGCATTCAGATTGTCGACGAGCAGGAAGCCCAAGAGACACTCGAGCTCGTCAATACCATGACCGAGCTGGCCGAAGAGGACCAGCTCGCCACCAACCCGGCCGAGGCATACTAGTGGCGGCGGCGCAGCCGGTTCGCTCCGGTATCGACTTTTCGGCATTTCGCGACCCCAAGCTGGCTCGCGAGCTCATCGATCGTATTCATGAGCTTGTCGGCAACCGCAGCATCAACCTTATGGAAGTCTGCGGTACGCATACCGTGAGCATTGGCCGCTATGGCTTTCGCTCCATTATGCCGACGGGGCTCAAACTGCTAAGCGGCCCGGGATGCCCCGTTTGCGTCACCGCCAACCGCGACATCGATCACGCAATCGCGCTTTCCAACATGGACGGCGCCATCATCACCACCTTTGGCGACATGATGCGCGTGCCTGGATCGTCCACCTCGCTTGCCGCGCAAAAGGCGGCGGGGCGCGACATCCGCATCGTCTACTCTCCGCTCGACGCGCTCGACATTGCCGAGCAAAATCCCGAACGTCCGGTCATCTTTATGGGCGTCGGCTTTGAGACCACAACGCCCACCATTGCCGCCGCTATCCTGGAGGCCGACGCGCGCGAGCTCCAGAACTTCTCGGTCTACTGTGCCCACAAGACCACGCCGCGTGCGTTGCGCGCTTTCTCCTACGACCCCGAGACCGCCATCGACGGATTTATCCTGCCGGGGCACGTCGCTACCATCACCGGCCTGGCGCCCTTTAGCTTTTTGGTCGACGAGTTCGAGACCCCCGGCGTAGTCACCGGGTTTGAGCCAGTCGATATTCTGCAGGGCATCTGCATGCTGGTCCAGATGGTTGTCGAGAACAGGCCGGCGATCGACAACGCCTACCGCCGTGGCGTCAATGCAGACGGCAATCCCGTAGCGCGCCAGCTGGTCGAGCAGGTATTTGAGCCGTGCGACACCACGTGGCGCGGGCTGGGACCGATTGCCAACTCGGGTCTTTCCATCCGACCCGAATTCGCGCGCTTTGATGCCGGCGCCCGCTTTGACGTGCCCATTGAACCGACGGTTGAGCCACGCGGGTGCCGCTGCGGCGACGTGCTGCGCGGTGCCATCACGCCGAGCGACTGCCCGCTCTTTGGCCGCACCTGCACGCCCGAACACCCCGTCGGCCCCTGCATGGTGAGCTCCGAGGGCAGCTGCGCGGCGTACTACCGCTACCGCGACTATTAGGTTCCGCCGTTCTAACGAACAGCGGGCCGGTCGACGCTGCGCCTCACCCATATAATTCCACCCACGATTGGAGTTTTCGATATGTCCCGTACTGCCACCGATAGCACTGTCCTGCTGGGCCACGGCTCCGGCGGCCAGATGATGAAGCGCATTATCGATGAGGTCTTTCTGGATGCCTTTGGATCGCCCGAGCTGCTTGCAGGCAACGATGCCGGTGTCGCCGCGCTGCCCGCAAGCGGGCGAATCGCCATGTCGACCGACAGCTTTGTGGTAACGCCGCAGTTCTTCCCCGGCGGCAATATCGGCCGCCTCGCCGTATGCGGAACCGTCAACGACGTCGCGACCTCGGGCGCTAACGTGCGCTACCTGTCGTGCGGCTTTATCCTCGAAGAGGGCTATCCCATGGACAAGCTGCGCCAGATTGTGCAGACCATGGCCGAAACGGCACATGAGGCAGGTGTGAAGATTATCACCGGCGACACCAAGGTGGTCGAGCGTGGCGGTGCCGACGGCGTCTACATCAATACCGCCGGCGTAGGCGAAGTGCCCGCGGGCGTAGCGCTCAGCGGTGCAAACTGTCGGCCCGGCGACGCCATCCTGGTATCGGGTACGCTAGGCGACCACGGCATCGCCATTATGAGCCAGCGCGAGGGCTTGGCGTTTTCGAGCAACATCGATAGCGACGCTGCGCCGCTCAATCATCTGAATGCCGACGTGCTCGCCGCCGCCCCCGGCGCCCGCTGCTTCCGCGCCCCCACGCGTGGCGGCCTGGCATCCACGCTCATTGAGTTTGCCCAGGCCAGCGGCGCTGCCATGGAGGTCGACGAGGATGCCGTGCCCGTGCGTCCCGACGTGCAGGCCGCCTGCGAAATGCTCGGCTACGACGTTCTGCAGGTGGCAAACGAGGGCAAAATGGTCGCCGTGGTGCCGGCTGAGCAGGCCGATGCCGCGCTGGCGGCCATGCGCGCCGCCCGCTACGGCGAGAATGCCGCCATCATCGGTCGCGTGCTGCCACTTGCCGAGGGCGCCCATCCCGCCGTGCGCGTGCGCACCGGCTGGGGCTCGACCCGCATTCTCGACATGCTCGTGGGAGAACAGCTGCCAAGGATTTGCTAACGACAAAGGCTCAGGGCTATTAAAGATATTCTGATTCCAAACATGCCCGGCACGCATGCCCAGTATCATGGTGTGCGTTTTACAACCCAAGCGGCAGGAGCACCCATGGCAGCAGCTTTTTCCCATGTGATCTTTGACCTGGACGGCACCATCCTCAACACGCTCGAGGACCTGGCGGCCGCCGGCAACCATACCTGCGAGGCGCACGGCTGGCCCACGTTTGCCGTGGACGAGTACCGCTACAAAGCGGGAAACGGCATGCTTAAGCTGGTCGAGCGCTTTATGCCCGCCGAATATGCGGGCGACGGCCGCGCCTTTGAGCAAACGCTTGCTGAGTTTAGGGCTTACTACGGCGAGCACAAGGAGGACCACACCGCCCCCTATGCCGGCACGATTGAGATGCTCGACCGTCTGCGCGCAGCGGACGTTCAGCTTGCCGTGCTCACCAACAAGGACCATATTTCGGCAGCCCCGCTTATCGAGAAATACTTTGGCCCCAATCGCTTTGCGCTGGTACAGGGCCGTGTTGATGCGTTTCCGCCCAAGCCCGAAGCGCCCGTCACACTGCATGTGCTGGAGGAGCTGGGTGCCGATCCGGCAACCACGCTCTATGTGGGCGATTCGAATGTCGATGTTCTGACCGGCCACAACGCCGGCCTTAAGAGCGCGGGCGTCAGCTGGGGCTTCCGCGGCCGCGCAGAGCTGGAGGCCGCCGGCGCCGACTACGTGGTGGACACCCAGGGCGAGCTCGCAGCGCTGATTCTGGGCGAGTAACGAGCAACACTGCTTAACGCAGCTGCGACAATTCTTCCGCGCGGAAAGCGCATTCCGTTTTGGAGCTCCGGAATGGGATGCGCTTTCCGTTTGAGGCGCATCAGGGAAACCGCATCCCGTTTCAGAGCAATATTCCGGGTCGCACTTTCCGCAACCCACCCCATCCGGAAAATGCGACCCACTATTCGGCCAAAAACCGGGTCGCGGTTTCCCAAGCACTCGATGCAACGCCGGCACAAGGAGTGTCCCCAACTGCCGGCAGAAAAGGAACGTCCCCAAGTGCCGGGTAAACAGAAAAGCCCTGCCGCGGGTTTGCGGC
>URTW01000141.1 GCA_900550815.1 uncultured Collinsella sp. | reverse complement strand
GGCGAGGTGTCCGACAGGCGCTGCGTCAGGCCGCCGGGCCACAGTTCCATGGGACGCTCCGCCCAGTGATCGAAACGTTCGTGGTTGCCGTCGGCGAACAGCACGGTATAGGGGCGCGACTCCAGCCAGGCGATGTCGGCACATTCCTCGGCAGAGAAATCCCACGGAAAGCCAAAGTCGCCCGCGATGATGAGATAGTCGTCACTCGTCAGACCATCCCCAAGATCCCAGTCGCGAAGCTTTTGCATGTCGACGCCGCCGTGAATATCGCCCGTCACATAGACCGTCATCGGATCACCACTTCCCTGTAAGTCGCTAGCCCGCATTCTGCACGATCACTAGGCCAACCGTTCCAGCCCTTCCATCTCATAGGGCTAACACCTCGTTCTTCCATACAAACGGGTCGAGCACCCAAAAAATCAGATCGAACACGCCGCCGGTCGCCATGGCGCCAGCGAGGGCAAAGCAAACATGCAGAGAGCTTGCGCTGCGAAGCACGTCGAATGGCCCCAGAACAGCCAGCAGCGCGACCGCTGCGCCGGCCACGCACAGCGCGAGGCACGGCCCCGCGTCCTTGACGCACTTCTTTGCGAGATGCTTGGTGTTGTCACTCATTGCTATCGAGCTCCTTAGAGGGCCGTTGTTCAGATACATACCGCCGCGGCAGAGCAGGGCGGCAGGGTAAGTGTCACATGTCGTGCGGACATCAATGGAGAAACCGCCTGCTCGACCAACCCTTGACGCCGTTTTGCACCGGCGCCCCATCCCCCGCTATCCAGAAAGGCATCTCTCCCTTCCCCACCGCCACCCAAAAACTCATCCAACATTAATCTTGGCTCAAGAATCGCTTAATCTATAACCTGCACTATAGAGTTCGACCAAGGGCGGGGCGGCGCCGCGCAACGCAGGCCGCCGAACGCAACGCTCGCGCCCGGGCAGATCGCCCGGCGTCGCGCCCATCGAACGAAAGGACAGGTCATGGACGACCTCGAAAAAGTTGAAACCATCCGCACCAAGTGCAACGTGAGCTACACCGATGCCAAAGCCGCGCTCGACGCCGCCGACGGCAACGTCCTGGATGCCATCATTTGGCTCGAGTCGCAGGGCAAGACGCAGACCACGTCGGCGCACGCCGCCACCGAGTCCGCGCCGGTCGACGAGCCCTCGGCCGAGATGGTCGCCGCGCAGGCCGCCTACGAAAAGTCGAGCGAAAAGACCGACTTCTCCAAGAAGATGGACAGCGTGTGGGAGTACCTCAAAAAGCTCTTCCGCCTGAGCCTGGACACCAAGTTTATCGCCACGCGCCGCGATGCGATCATCCTCAACATTCCCATCCTGATTCCCATCGTTGCACTGTTTGCCTGGGGCGCCACGATATGGCTGATGCTGATTGGCCTGTTCTTTGGCATGCGTTACCGTATCGACAGCGACGGAGACGTGCCCGGCAGCATCAACAATCTTATGAATCACGCCGCCGACGCCGCGGACGACATCAAGCAAAATCTCAACGACGACAAGTAATCGCAGACGGGGGCACGCATGGCACGAATCCTGATCGTAGAGGACGAGGAGAAAATCGCCCGCTTTGTGACGCTCGAGCTGGAGCACGAGGGCTACCAGGTAGAGCACGCCGCCGACGGGCGCACCGCCGTGGACCTGGCACTGGAGCGCGACTACGATTTGATTCTGCTCGATGTGCTGTTGCCGCAGCTCAACGGCATGGAGGTCTTGCGGCGTGTCCGCAAGCACAAGGATGTGCCGGTGATCATGGTCACCGCGCGCGATGCCGTGATGGACAAGGTGGCCGGGCTCGATGCCGGCGCCGACGATTACCTGACCAAGCCGTTTGCGATTGAGGAGCTGTTCGCACGGATCCGCGTAGCGCTGAAGCGCTCGGAGGCCGTGCGGGCGGCTTCGGGCGTTGGCGGCGCCGGCGCCGAGGTGGGCTTGGCGGGTGGCGCGGAGGTCGGCGCCGTCGCGTTGCTCCCGGTCTGCGGCTCGACCCTGGCTTCTGCTTCGCCCTCCCTCGCCTCGCTCGCCGTGGGCTCGGGCGCGCTCGACCCCGGCCGCCGCGAAGTCACAGTCGGCGGCTCGCCCATCGCGCTCACGGCTCGCGAGTTCGACGTCCTCGCCCTGCTTATGGAGCATGCCGAGACCGTGCTCACGCGCGAGCGCGTCGCGCGTGAAGCGCTGGGCTACGAATACGTGGGCGACACCAACAACGTCGACGTACACATCGCGCACCTGCGTGCCAAGATCGAGGACGCCGGCAGCGCCCGCATCATCCAGACCGTGCGCGGGGTGGGCTATGTCTGCCGTGCGTAACGCCGAGGCCAAGCGCGTCACCTCCATCGCCCGCGTCATCAACTGGAGCTATATGTGGCGCCGTCTGATGAGCTACGTCTGGCTCGATCTGTTGCTGGTGGTGATTGCGGCGGCGATCCTCGTCTATGGATACAACCAGACGCTGCCCGATGGCGCGTTTACCGCAGGCTGGATTCCCGGCGCCACCGTTCACGGCATGTCGCTGACGCCCGCGCGCGGCTGGGACCTGGCAACGCTCACCTTTACCGTCGAGCTTGCGCGGACCACCAAGACTTTCCCCCTCGCACAGGACCTCGTCGCGCTATGGCCTCTCTACCTTGTCGTTGTGGGTTGGCAGGTCATCAGCGTGCTCAACATGCTCGGCGGCGCCCGCCGCGTGCGCCGCACCATGGCGCCGCTCAACGATCTGGCCCTGCGCGTGGACGAACTCGGTCGCATGCAGCTCTCCGGCGGCAAGATGGAAACGCTGGAGCAGGCCATCGAGCGCGCAAGCGTCGACTCGCCGAGCGTCACCACCGGCGACGCCGACCTGGCAAGCATCGAGGTCGCGCTCAACCGCCTGCTGCGCCAGATGCAAGAGGCCAAGCTGCAGCAGATGCGCTTTGTCAACGACGCGAGTCACGAACTGCGCACGCCCATCGCGGTGATTCAGGGCTACGTAAACATGCTCGACCGCTGGGGCAAAGACGACCCGGACGTGCTGGCGGAATCCATCGCGTCCCTTAAGGCCGAAAGCGAGCACATGCAAGAGCTCGTGGAACAGCTGCTGTTTTTGGCGCGCGGCGATGCCGGGCGCACGGTCCTGCGGCGCGCACATACCAACCTGGCCGCACTGGTCGGCGAGGTATGCGAGGAATCGCAAATGATCGATACCGAGCACACGTATCGGCTGGCCTTTGACGCTGCGCTTGTCAGCGACCCGCGCTGCGACGCGTCCGTCGACGTGGCGCTCGTGAAGCAGGCTCTGCGCGTGATCGTGCAAAACGCCGCCAAGTACTCGGATGCGGGAACGACCGTCACATTTGGCATAACGCCGGATGCGGGCATGGGCACGATCGACATAAGTGTTGAGGACGAGGGCATCGGCATGAACCAGGAATCCGCAGCTCACGCGTTCGAGCGGTTCTACCGTGCCGACAATGCGCGCGATGCCGGCGCGCAGGGCTCGGGTCTGGGGCTCGCCATTGCCAAGTGGATCGTCGATAGCCATGGCGGTGTCATTGGCGTGACCTCGGTCGAAGGGGTCGGCAGCCGCTTTACGATTCGCCTGCCGCGGTAGGGGCACCCGCGCGGCGGCAGCCCCTCGGCATAAAAAAGGGATAGGGCCGCGCGGCCCTATCCCTTTTTGCTAGCTATAGCAGCTTGTGCGCTACTCGCGACACAGATGCACGGCGAAGCCGGCGAACTCGCGCTTAAAGTACACGAGCTTGGTGCCGCCGTCGGGCAGCAGCACGCGCGACTCCTCGTTGACCTCGAGCCCGCGCTCGACGAACCACTTCTCTGCTGCGTCAATGTCATTGACGGCAAAGCCGATGTGGCCCTTGGCGCCACGCCCGTTCTGCTTCATGATCTCGACCAGCGAATCGTTAAAGTACGAAACCGGGGTCTCGATAACGGGCAGACCCATCATCGTCGAGAACAGCTCCGCGATCTCCAGGGCGTCTGCCGGGTCGGTGGCGTTAATGCCCACATGGGCAACGCGCATACCAAAGAGCTCTACCGGGTTGGCGTTCTGCTCACTCATGCAGTCAGCGCCTACTGAGCCATAACGTCGAGAACGGCCTTCTCGGCGGCAACGCGGTTCATGCCGGTCATGAAGGGCACGCCGCTCACGTACGGGCAGGTGAGGCCCTCGGGGGCAACGGTGGTGGCAATCAGCAGGTCGGCGCCCTCGTCGCAAGCGTCTTTGGCCTCGGAGATGGCGCACTGCACAATCTCATACTTGCCGGCATAACCGTTGGCGTCGAGCATGGTAGCGACCTTCTGGGCAACGAGCGTGGAAGTAGCAGCGCCAGCACCGCAAGCCAAAACGATCTTCTTCATAGGTAATGTCTCCCTTCATGGTTTACTTTAGGTAAGTGTACCGCAGCGAGCGATGGCGCTCGGCCTCGATGCGCTTTTATGCCAGTTTGCTTGCACGCCGCGTATAATACATCTAGCACGTGTTGTCATACCGCTCGCTTTACGAGCGACTAAGGACTCTAAAATGCCCGATTCCCGCACCCTCTGGACCGCCGTCGTCATTATTTGTATCGCCATATCGGTGTTCTTTAGCGTAAAAAAACGCACCACGTTTAAGCGCCTGCAACAGCTTATGGCTGCCAAGCAGTGGGACGAGTTCGATCGTTTGCTCGATGGCAAACTCACCAGCATGCTGTACCCGCGCTATAACCGCGACTACCTGCGCCTGAACTCCTATCTGCTGCGCGAGGACCACAAGCGCGCCGACGAGATGTTCGATTTGCTGCTGGGACTCAATCTGCCCAAGATGCAGCGCGTCGACCTGGTGATTAAGGCCTTTAACTACTACGTTGGCCAGGAGGACCGCAAAAAGTCCAAGGAGCTGCTGCACGAAATCAAGGGTTTTGAGGGCGGCCAGGCCGAGGCAGTCGCACACGAATGCCAGCTGATGTACGACACGATGATCCTCAAGCGCCACAACGACATTCCCGAGCTGGAGCGCATGCTCAAGGAGGCCGGTGACGACAAGGTCAAGAGCTGCCGCTTGGAGTATCTGTTGGCTCTGCAGTACAAGAACAAGGGCGACGAAGCCAAGTTCCAGGAGTTCCTGGAGAAGTCGGGCCAACACTCGATGGCCGTCAACGCGTAACGGACGGCTTGTGCTAGACTTCTAGTCTCACGGGGGCGTGGCGGAATTGGCATACGCAGGAGACTTAAAATCTCTCGCCGCAAGGATTGTGGGTTCGAGTCCCACCGCCCCTACCATGTATTGCCTACGAGCCCGTGTCCCGTTGGGATGCGGGCTCGCTTCTTTTAGACGCCGGAGGGGCACGAACCAGCGAAGGGACGAGCGTCAAGAAGACGCGCAGCGTCCCCAGCGAGCAGGCGAAGGAGCCAGCAGGCGGCAA
>URTW01000140.1 GCA_900550815.1 uncultured Collinsella sp. | reverse complement strand
CGGCGGCGTGGTCGCGGTGCAGAGAGTGATCACCTCGGTCCGCGACGCATTCTTTGCGGGCGCGTGGTTGCCGTTCGATGCGCTGCCGTTGGCGGACATTGGAGCCGCGTGGGCGCCGGTCGCCGTGGTGGCGTTTGTGATTGGCCTGCTCCATAGTCGTTTTGTTGCACATTCGAGGAGCTAAGGCATCAATGCTTGCACAGGCGGGGAGTCTCCCCTATAATTTCCTTCGCTTTGGGACACGCAAGGTTTAGACCTTAGCTGCTCAACACCTTCGGGACGTGGCGCAGTTTGGTAGCGCGCCTGCTATGGGAGCAGGATGTCGCAGGTTCAAATCCTGTCGTCCCGACCATATCTTGCGGGCGTAGTTCAATGGTAGAACCCCAGCCTTCCAAGCTGATGACGCGGGTTCGATTCCCGTCGCCCGCTCCATAGGATAGTTTTAACGGCTTTGGCTCTATTTGGTGCCAGAGCCGTTTTCATATACATGCCGGGACCCCACAGCCCCTTCTAAGTTGCGGTGAAATACGGACTGTTTTTCGGCTTTTATGGCCCATGTAGTCCGTATTTCACCGTAACTATTTGTAAGGTTGGATTTTGATGCCGTTGGGAGGGTCGTAGCGACCGTCTACCGAGAGTGGAAATAATTTTTGAAGCTCTGACCTGCGGCGTCAAGCTTTTGGTCAGCTTTTGGCAAGGCCTGCGGACGGAAGCATGCGATAGCGTAATGGTATTCTCTCCGCCGTGATGGTTATGGGGTTGGCCATGCTCGATAAAGGCAAACATTTTCCGCAGTCATATGCAAGGATGCTATTCTCGGCCGTTGGAATTCATCAAGATGGACAGCTGCTTATAACAATTGATCCTTGGGATGAACGCCGTGCGCGTGAGCTTATGCAGGAAGAGCTCATGCTCCGTCTTTACAACCACGTGTATGCGGATCCGGTCTATTGGAATAATCTTGGGGTTGAAGATCGCATCTTTCAGCTGGCATCCGCTATTGCGGTCGTTGAACCGGATGCTGTGTTTTGCGGATCGACAGCAGCGCTGCTCTACGGCATCGGCTCGGCGTATACGCTTCTGGATAAAGTGCAAGTACTGCTGCCACGGTCTACAAGGCGTGATACGTATGAGTTCGTTGAATACAAGCGCTGGCGGGCGGGCGAAGTGTGGCGGCTAGGTCTGTTTACACTGACGGATCCGTGTCGAACGGTTGTTGATATCGCTCGAACGAGCGCCTTTCGCTATGCGCTGGGCTATGTCGATGGCTTGGCCCGTGAGTACGATGTCGAACGCGAAGAGCTGCGAGCATATGCGCAGGCAAATTGCCGAGGGTTGCATGGCATCGCGCGTGCTTTTGACGTTTTTGAGTATATGGACGGCAGGTCAGACAATGGCGGCGAGTCTGAGGCGAGAGCAGCGATGATTCTCGCTGGGGTTGCCGCGCCCGAGCTTCAAGTTGAGATAACGCGACCGGGAAACGCTGGCTATTATCTTGCAGATTATGGCTGGCAGATGCCAGACGGCTCATGGACGCTGACAGAGCTGCATGGGCTAGGTAAGTTTGAGGACGAGGCTCATAATGATCCAGAACAAGCGGCGGCAAAAACCTATCGAGCGGCCCTCATGCGCGACGCGAACCTTCGCGCCATGGGCCACAACGTCATTCATTTCAAACTCTCGGACACCTACGACGTAGAATCGTTCGGTGCCATGATGCGCGGTTACGGCATTCCGACAACAAAACCCTACGCCGAATCCCGATAGCGAAATCGTTCGCGGTCCACCTTCAATAAGTTGCGGTGAAATACGGACTGTTGAGGCCTTTAAAGGCATGAAACAGTCTGTATTTCACCGCAATTTTGTTGGGGGGGGGGTTTTGGGGGGGGGTGGGGGCGGAGCGTGTCGTTGGTGGAGGCGGGGCTGTGACTGCGGGCTTCGGCGGCGCGGTCGCGAGCGTCGGCGGCGGGTTGGCGCTTGCGGCGGTAATCGATCATGCCTTGGATGATGGGCTTGCCAAAGCTCACGACATCATCGTTGTAGATGGCGGTTCGGGCTGCGAGGAGGCAGTCGGTAAAGTCCATATGGGTCTTGCCAAAGAGTTTGACGGCAAGGGCGACAACGGTGGGCTCGTCGACCATGACGTCATCGAGCAACCTTTTCATGGCCGCAGCAATTTCAACGCGGGGAACCTTATAGACGTCGCGCAGCGTGACCACGACGCGCGTGATGATTTCGGGGTAGACACGTGCGGTGCGCGTGGCGATGACCTTGGCGGCGCGCGGTGACAGGACCTCGTCGTCGTCAAGCAGGTAGCGAAGGATGACGGTCTCGTCGATGATGGTGCTACTCATGGATATCTACTTCCTCGGGACCCAAAACCGACTCGTCGCTTTCTGTGGCTAGGTATTCAATCCAGGCATTGCGCTCCTCGGAGCGGCGATTGGGGTCCCCATATGCTTTGAGCAGTCCATAGGCGGCCGTGCCGTCCTTGGAGCGCACGGCGACCGGCTGAAAGGGGAGCTTGCGCATCAAAATACTCTGCGCGACAAATAGACGGACAGCCTCGGCGAGCGATGTGCCCATGGCGTCGTAGAGACGCTCGGCATGCTGCTTGTCTTCCTCGCGAATGCGCACCTGCAGGATGGCTCGTTTTTGAGTCGATGACATCACTGGCCTCCCTTAATGAGCGTGCAATATGAATGGTCAAATACAACATTGACTAATAATAGCCAATCTTATAACCACTGCTTTATTGCACTCAAGTTAATGAGCGCGAAATATATATCAAACGTATTACATCCTTTATAAACGAGCGTGAAATCTCCCCTGGATGTACGCATGTAATACACTCACCTTTATAGCTTCTAGAGAATAATTCCAACCTGCCAAAACCCCTGCAATACACCCGTATTGCAGGGCCTATGCTCAAGTTTGCCCCCTGCAACTGCGTATATTTAACCTGTATATCGTTGGAGGAATTCTATCGAAGTGCCTGTTTCGCCGCATGCGCTCGATACGCCGATGCCGGACCACGGGCGGTCCGGGGCAACGTCGACAGGGTCTCTCCGACAAGGGATTCAGGAGGGAGTGAACAACATGGGTAATAAGCGAGTCGTAGCCGATTCTTCGCGCTGCATTGGGTGTCAAACCTGCATGGCGGCGTGTATCGAGGCGCACGACATCCCCGGTAACATCGCCGCGCCGCGCCTGCGCGTGACGCGTACGTACGAGATCTCCGCACCGGTGGCTTGCCATCACTGCGAGGATGCCCCGTGCGCGAAGGCCTGTCCTACGGGCGCCTTGTTCTTTGATCCAAAGAACCATCGCATCGGCGTCAACGAGGACAACTGCATCGGCTGCAAGAGCTGCGTCATGGCATGCCCCTTTGGCGCCGTGAGCGTTGCGACCACGCAGGTTCCGGTCTTGATGGGCGACGTTCGCGTGGGTTCGCAGACCAAGAGCTTCGTGCTCAAGTGCGACCTGTGCGTGGACCGTCCCGGCGGTCCGGCGTGTGCCGAGGCGTGCCCGACCAAGGGCCTCACCCTGGTAGACGAGGAGCGTCTGGCAGAACTGACTGCCGAGCGTGCCCGCGCCACCATCGAAAACGAGGCGTAAGCGTCGGGGCGACAGGCCCAATGATTGTCAAATAAGTACCGAGTATTCGGTAGCAGAAAAAGGAAGGAGGGTGTCATGGAGAAGCATAAAGTGATCTGCCCGTACTGCGGCGCCGGTTGCCAGTTTAACCTCTTGGTCCAAAACGGCCAGGTCGTGGGTACCGAACCGCTCAACGGCATCACCAATCAGGGCGAGCTGTGCCTTAAGGGCATGAGCGGCTACGACTTCATCAACGACACCAAGATCTTGACTCCTCGCGTACTGCACCCGATGATCCGCCGCACTAAGGGCGCGGATCTTGAGCGTGTAAGCTGGGACGAGGCACTGGATTTCACCGCATCTAAGATGCAGGCCATAATTGACGAATATGGTCCTAACGCTGTCATGACCACCGGCTCTTCGCGAGGCGGCGGCAATGAGGCGAACTACGTCATGCAGAAGTTTACGCGTGCGTGCATCGGCACCCACAGCGTGGACAACTGCGCCCGTACTTGACACGGCCCTACTGTCCTCGGTCTGATGGACACGGTTGGTTCAGGTTGCATGTCATGCTCCATCCCCGGTATGGAGGATGCGGGCTGCATTTTCCTCTTCGGCTATAACCCTGCCGATTCGCACCCCATCGTCGCAAGGCGTATCGTGCGAGCCAAAGAAAAGGGTTGCAAGATCATCGTCGCCGACCCGCGCCATATCGAAACCGCGCGTATCGCCGATCTCTACCTTCCGATCAAGAACGGTTGCAACGTTGCGTTCCTCAACGCCTTTGCCAACTGCTTGGTCAACGATGGCCTCTACGACAAGGAATTCGTCGCCGAGCACACGAACGGCTTTGACGAGTGGTGGGAGACCATCAAGAACTACACTCCCGAATCTGTACAGGACATCACGGGTGTCGAGCCCGCGTTGATCCACCAAGCTGCCGAGATGTACGCCACGGCGAAGCCCTCTGCCATCATTGGCTGGGGCATGGGCGTATGCCAGCAGAAGCAGAACCTGAAGACGGTGCACACCATCGCCTCCATCGCCTGCGTTGCCGGCCAGATCGGCAAACCCAACTCCGGCCTCGCGCCCGTGCGTGGCCAGAACAACGTCCAGGGCTCCTGCGATATGGGCATGCTGCCCAACCTGTACCCTGGCTACCAGAAGGTCACCGACCCGGCAGTGCGCGCCAAGTTTGCCAAGGCTTGGGGCGTGCCCGAGGAAAAGCTCCCGCTCGAGGAGGGCTACAAGCTCACCGACCTGGGCCACCTGGTCGACGAGGGCAAGGTGCACTGCTTCTACAACTACGGCGAGGACCCGGTGCAGACCGAGCCCGATTCGGCCGGAATGCGCAAGACGCTCTCCGAGCTGGATCTTTTCATTTGCCAGGACATCTTTATGACGCAGACGACCATGCTCGCCGACGTCATCCTGCCCGCTACCTCTTGGGGCGAGCACGAGGGTGTCTTTACCGCATCCGACCGTAGCTTCCAGCACTTTGACGCGGCCGTTCCGCCCAAGGGCGAGTGCCGCCACGACTGGCAGATTTTCGCCGCCCAGTCCACGCGCAAGGGCTATCCAATGCACTACCGCGCCACCCAGGAAATCTGGGACGAAGTGCGCAGCCTGTGCCCCCAGTGCGCCGGTGCGACGTACGAGAAGATGGCCGGCACGGGCTACGCTCAGTGGCCCATCTTCGCCGAGGCCGCGGACGATCCCGACAACCACGGCACGGCCGAGCTGTTCGCGGGCGGCAGCTTCACCACGCCCGACGGAAAGGGTCGCCTCGAGGCGGCTGCGTGGCGTCCGCCCACCGAGCAGCCCGACGAGCGCTATCCGCTCGTG
>URTW01000139.1 GCA_900550815.1 uncultured Collinsella sp. | reverse complement strand
GGCCTTGTTGGCGGCTGGGTAGCTGTCCTTCCAGGCCTTGATTGCTGGGGACCGGGCGTTGAGCGCTTTTGCCGTGATGGGGCCGGGGCAATCGGCGAGGTACGACCTGCCAGCGCCGGTGATTCGATAGGTCCCCTTCTTCTCCCCGTATTCGAGGAGTTTTGCCTTCTCCAAGTCGGTGATTCCCCAGTACACGCGATTGTAGAACCTCAGCTGTCCGCTCTTGAGGCGCTCGGCACGCTCATCGCCCGTCATGTCGAATGTGGTCGCCACCGCTTCTTGAAGATCAGAGCCAGTCAGGCACCCATCGCTTTTCGCCAGCGCCTCAAGGACGGGCCGCATGGTCTCATGCCATTTAGGCATCGTCATTGCTACTCACCGACTTTCTTGGCATAAAGGTTGAACAGATGGGCAACGATCTTTTCTTCGTCGCCATCGAAGCTCATGCCATATGCAGACTCAACGGCCGCGTCCAAATCAGAATGAGCCTTAACTAAATCGTTGAACAGGAAGAACGAATCGGCTCCATACAGTGTTGCCAAGGAGCAATCAGGGTAATTGGATCTAGCCTTTATAACGGCTTTCGCTCGCTCCTCAATTTCGCTGATGGCGTCTTGGTCAGCATCTGGATAGGGAAAGTTGTAGTACACGGATGGAGCATATCGGTAGTCATTTTTCAACCTACCGGCAACGGTTCTCATCCAGGCATTGTGTGTCTGCGACATGAGCAACCCGAAGTCAAACATGCTCGCTCCGTCAACGATTACAACGGCGTCACTCGCCACCACTCTTCTAGAGACATAGCCAATAGGGATGTACTTCCGCCGTGCGGACGAAACTCTAGGAATTATGATGTAGTCGTTCTCCGGCTGCCTAATCTGCGTAAATAGTTGCGGGCTATCAGCGGTCTTGCGGATTCTCGGTATTTTGTTTGATGCGCGATACTCACGAACGGCTCTGATACGTTTCATTATTTCAGTGTTGTTCGTATACTCCGCAGGATTAACTCCGTCAAGCCAGAGACAGTAGCGTGAGAAGTCGGTTTCATTCAGAAACTCGCGGCTTCCAACGAAGGGACGGAATAGCTTTTCGCAATCTGGATATCTACTCAGGAACTGCTTCTTTTCTTCAACCGAAAAGAGAAGCTGCCCATTCTCCATAGGCTGACTCCCCTGCGTGACTTTGCAGCCGCGCCGATTAATACACTTTTTCCTGTTCTTAATCCATACGTCTGGAGCGCTCTTTAGGTATCCATTGATATGAGAAGCGAATATTGGCCCATCAGCGCCAAACAAGACCTTTTTATGACCGTCTTCAAACATCGAGAAGCCAACGATAACGCACATCACGCCCGCTTTGTCTGAAGCCTCGCTATCCCAAAGGAACGTCGTATACGCAAAATTAATCACGCAGCCCGCTTCGGAAAGAACCTTCCAAAGGGATCCCACTGATTCGCCCTGACAAATGGAATTCGAAGAAACGAAAGCGCATCGAAGGTTGGTGCCCTTGGAATAGTCAGCCGCCTTTTTAAACCAGCCAGCCACATAGTCCAGTTTTCCCGCATTGCTTAACCCATCGAACAGTGAGGAAACATCATTCGATTGTTCTTTTGACTGCATGGCCTGACCCAGGAACGGCGGGTTTCCGAGGACGTAGTCGACCCCATCAGCCTCGACGACGTCGTTCCAGCCGATACGCAGCGCGTTGGCGTTGACGATGCCCTCATAATCCGTGAGCGGAAGCTCTTGGTAGACGCGCTGTGTCACCTTTGCCGTATCAGCGTCTGCTTGTTTCTCAGCGATCCAGAGCGCTGTTCGGGCGACGCAGCAGGCGAAGTCCTCTAGCTCGATGCCATGGAAGTTCCTTAGGCTCACCAGAACATCTCGGTCTCCGGATTCCTCGAAACTGATTGACGCCTGCACGCCCTGGAGCTCGAAGAGAATACGGTTCTCGAGCTGCCTTAAGCAGAGATAGCTCTCCGTAAGGAAGTTGCCCGATCCGGCAGCGGGATCGAGGATGGAGATGCCACCGATCTTCTCGTGAAGGTCCTTGCGCGCGCGGGTCCTCGCGCCGCCCGCGACGGGCTTGGCGCAGGCCTCCTCAAATTCGGCTATGAGGCCGTCGAGGAAGAGCGGGTCTATGACCATGTGGATGTTCTCGGGGCTCGTGAAGCGCTGCCCGTTCGCGCGGCGGGGGTCGTGGGACAGCGCGCCCTCGAAGATGGAGCCGAAGACCGTAGGGCTCACGCCCGACCAATCAAACTCCTGACACCCCTCGACGATGAGCGTATGGCGGAAGTTCTCGGACAGGGGCGGAATCTCCGTCTTCTCGCGGAAGAGGCCGCCGTTCATGTAGGGCAGTTTCTTCAGCCAGGACTCGGCGTATTTGTCGCGGTCCTCATCCTTGGTGTCAAGCCAAACGAACAAGTCCTTGAGGCCTCGCCTGAGATCACCCGCCTGGAAGTGCGAGACGTAGTCGCGGAAGGCGTTGGGGGCCACGAGCCCCGAGTCCTCGCAGAACATGAGGAACATGAGCCGGGTCATGAGCACGGAGAGCGCATGGTGATTCTCGGGCGTGTCGGGGTCATCAAACGCCTCGGCGACCTGGTCATGAAGCTTCGACATAATCTTTCCGGCCTCAACGGAAACGGCGCGGGAGATCGTAGCCGGAGCCTCCGTCCCACCCTTGAGAAACTGAATGGCCGCGAGGTTCTTGGGAAGCTCGACGAGCGGTAACTTGAAAAGAGGCTCCCGGCATAGCGAGTCCCGCTCGCGATCGAAGACCCAAAACTCGGCAAAATTGCAGGCGATGATGTAGCGCGGCTGTTGGGAGAGGGGCATACCCTGGGCGTAGGCGTTACCCTGCTTCGCAGGCGTCACCTTACGGCCCTGGCGCGTCTCCTCCTTGGCGAGGTCGATTCCCAGCGACTTCTGTTCGACAAGGGTTTTGGCTGATGGTATGAAGACGTCGATATAGCCCTCATGCGTGCTCGCGTCGGTGGAGACGGGCTTTTCGAACTCAAGTCTCGAGACTGCATCCTCAACGCCCAGGACGTTCTGATAGAAGTCGATCCAGAACCGCTGGGTGTCCTGGTTCTCATTTCCCTTGTTCGCCCACCTGCTGGCGAATGACTCCGCGTCAGATTTTTTACCGGCCATCTGGCCTCCTTGTATCGAAATCCATCGCTTTCGATTGTAGGGGAGGGAAGTCCGGTGACTCACCTATATAGCTCAGTAATGAATAATTGTTGTGGGCGGATGGGGGCGAAAATATAAATTGCGCTTCAAAAGGCACTTGTTGCCATTTTGGGTTTACTCATCTTGCCGGTCGGTCGTTGAACGTTCCATATCTTTGCGGATGAGGTCCTTGATGTACTGGTTGCGGTTCTCTTTGGCCTGGAAGTACGCCAGGACGTCGGCATCGGCCGGGAAGAACTTGACGTTGAAAGATTTGACGTTGGCCTTGCGGTACTTCTCGTTGGCTTTTGCCTGGGCCTCTGACATGACGGCTCTCCTCTAATCGAAGCTGCTTCGTAAAATTCTATTATTTGTGACGGCCCCGTACCTTGGGCGCAATATGTTCAAGGTACGGGGCCGTTAACTGATGAAGGTTACATGAAGATGGTTGGGGGTGAAAAAACTTAGAAAAATATTTCACCCCTTTTTCACCCCTTTGCGGAGTGTCGCGGAGTCTAGAAAACAAAAAAGCTCAGAAGCAATTAAGCTTCTGAGCTGCACTAATGCAATGGAGCCAGCGACCGGGCTCGAACCGGTGACCCCCGCTTTACGAGAGCGGTGCTCTACCAACTGAGCTACGCTGGCGGCCATGTGATGACGCAACTGAGGCGTCAACGGCTGTCTATGATACGGGACATCGCAAATCCGCGCAAGTGTTCTGACGGCTTTTCTCACTTTAAATGCACTAATATTGGAGGCGTGATGTCTGCGGTGTCCATCTGGCGCTTGACCTGCTGTTGAGTTGGTGGCCGACGTCCCGCTCGTATGGGTCTCAAACAGAATGGGGTAGCCATGGCTCAACCCAAGATCCTTCTCACACGTATCGATGACCGTTTCATTTACGGGCAAGACGTTGAGCTGTGGAACGAAGCCGTGGGTTCCAACCTCGTCCTGATCGTCAATGACGAGATCGCGGCGGATTCGCGCCAATGGGCACCCATGAGGGTGGCAGCGCCAGAAGGCGTTTGGACGCGGTTTTTCTCGGTGCAAAGGACTATCGACATCATTCATACCGCAACGCCGCGTCAATGGATTCTGGTCATGGTGGCCTCACCCGCCGATGCACTCGCGCTGGTTAAGGGCGGTGTGCCTATCACCAAGATCAGCATAGGTTACATGCGGACAGGGGAGGGCAAGCACCTCATAACGCCTGCCGTTGCCGTAGACGACGCAGATGTCGCCGCCTTTAAAGAGCTACAAGAGCTCGACATAGAGCTAGAAATCCGCTATCTCCCCAGTTCCACCCCCGACCCCATCGGCAATCTGTTCAACTGATCCCTTGGGGACGGAGGAAAACGGATCATTTTGCCGTCGTAGGGGGTTTGTGTGGCGCTGTCCGCCAAAACTATGCCGGTTTACTACGATGAATTGCTTATCGCCGAGCATGCTAAATTTGCAGAGAATAAAACTGCAGGTAGACGAGTTGCTAATTTTTTATAAACCAGCGCGTGGTCGGACATAGTGGGTTCATCGTAGTAATTCGGCTTAGTTTTATTATGTCACCAATTCGGTGGCATCGAAAAGAAGGATTTATTCATGAAACAGCGCCCGTCGGCGGTGGTGCCGGCGGTCGCTGCTGTGCGATATGTTGCGTTGTGGGTTTAGTGCCTCATAAAGTTGTACTCGATCACATTGCTGTAGGGATGACCCGGGCCCACAATGCCCTGCGGGAACAGCGGCTGGTGCGGCGTGTCGGGGTACATCTCGGCCTCGAGGGCAAAGCCGGCACCCCAGCCATAGTTGGCATCGTCCTTGGCGTGCTCGTCGCCCAGCCAGTTGCCGGTGTAGAGCTGCACGCCCGGGGCGGTGGTGTAGTAGTCCAGCTCGCGACCGGTCCACATCTCCTCGACATGCAGGGCGCGGCGCAGGTTGCGACCGTACTGATAGTCATCGATGCACAGGCAGTGGTCGTAGCCGCGTGCCTGCTTAATCTGTGGATCGTCGGCCTCCATGCCGGGAGCGACGGGGCGCAGCTCGCGAAAGTCGAATGGCGTGCCTTCGACCGGAGCAATTTCGCCGGTGGGAATGTTCTGGCCGTCAATGGGCAGGTAGTGGGCAGCGTTAGCAACAAAGAAGTGCTCACAGTCCATGCCGGCGTTGTGACCGGCAAGGTTAAAGTACGTGTGGTTGGTCATGGACACGTACGTGGCGCGGTCACTCTCACAGCCATATTCGATACGGAAGCAGCCGGTGCGCGTCACGGTAAACACGGCCGTAAAGGTGCGGTTGCCGGGACGGCCCAGCTCCCAGACCTCACGCGCGGTGGTCCTGCGCACGGCAATGTGGCCCTCGTCGAGCTCCCCAACCCGCACGCACATG
>URTW01000138.1 GCA_900550815.1 uncultured Collinsella sp. | reverse complement strand
ACTCCAGGCAGTTGAGCTGCGAGTTGTGGCCGTTGCACCAGCCCAGTTGGAAGGGGCGGCCGCCTAACATGAGAAAGCCCAGTATATCGGCATCTTTGACGTCCTCGAGCTACGGCGCACTTGCAACGTACTTGCTGCCCTCGGGAATGGGCGTGGCAGAAAGCGCCTCGAGCACAGGCGACGTGAGCTCGGACGGAACGTTATCCCAAACGTTGCCATAGGACTTGAACTCGGAATCCTCGACAGAATAGATATGCATGTTCACTCCTGTTCGTAAATGCGACTATACGAACATTCTAGAACAAACATGAGTGATTTTGAACGCTCGTCCCGACCAATCAACAAAAAGGCGCCCCCGCATAAGCGAAGGCGCCCAATGCGCGCGTTTTGGGCGATAAAGCCTTTACGCCTGCTGATAGTGCAGGTGCTTCTCGTCGATATCGGCCAGGTCGCGGTTGAGGTAACGGCGCGCGAGCCAGTTAGCCATGGGGAGGTTCTGGTCCAGGTAGTTGCCGCATTCCTCGGGAGCGGCACCGGGGACATCGCCCTCAAAACCGGCGACAAACTCGAACAGCTCACGCACGAGCGGCAGAATCTCCTCGCTCGTCACTTCGCCAAATACGACGAGGTAAAAGCCCGTGCGGCAGCCCATGGGGCCAAAGTAGACAATGCGGCTCGACCACTCGGCATGATTGCGAAGGAACGTCGCGCCCAGGTGCTCAATGGTGTGGCACTCGGCCGTGTTCATGACCGGCTCCTTGTTGGGCGTAGTCAGGCGCAGGTCAAACGTGGTGACGGCGGCACCGGTCGCCGGATCGCGGTCGATGCGGCTCACATACACGCCGGGCTCAAGCAGCAGATGATCAACGGAAAAGCTGGCGATGCGCTCCATGGCAAATCCTCTCGGTAGTCAATTTGGGACGGGCTCTTTTAGCTGGTTCGAATGGTCGCACCAATCATACCAGTCAAAAAAGCCCCGTCCCAAAAAGACAACTTAGCCAAGGACACGGGCCATACGCGTCTTGAACTCGGACAGGAAGCGCGGAGCATCCACGGTCAGTGCCACAAGCGCGCTCTTGTCCGGATCGGATAGGCGGCGCTCATCGCAGATGGTGCGGCCGCGATACTCGCCGAGCAGATCAACACGCAGATTGCAGCCGAGCGCACCCACGAGCGTAGGGTCAATTGCCACGGCAACGGCCAGCGGATCGTGCAGCGCACAACCACCCAGGTAGGGTGCGTTCATCTCGTACGAGCCAATGTAGTGCTCGACCATGCTCGCAAATGCGCAGCCCGCCATGGTGCCCGAGCCCGTCCAGCCGGCAATGTCGCGGCGCGTGAGCACCACGCGATGCGTCACATCCAGACCCACCATGGTGAGCTTACGGCCCGAGCGCAGCACGGCATCGGCCGCCTCGGGATCGCTTGCCATATTGGCCTCGGCGCCCGCGCTCACGTTGCCGGGCACGGTCAGGGCGCCGCCCATCACGACCACGCGGCCGATGGACATCATCGCCGCCGCATCGCGCTCCAGGGCGAGCGCCAGGTTGGAGAGCGGGCCAGTCGCTACGTAGACCAGATCGGGACCATAGGTGCGCGCGGCATCGATCAGATAATCGACCGCAGCGTTGCCGTCGGCCGCGGTCGCCCCCACCGGCTCGTAGGGCGACGCGGGCACGCTCGCGCCGCCGATGCCATTCATGCCGTGAATGAGCGCGGTGGACGCCGGCGGCGTATAGGGCTCAGTCGCCTGCAGAGGACGGTCGGCACCCAGGTACACCGGAACCTCGGGGCGACCCAGCAGATCGAGCACCGCCAGGCAGTTGTGCGCCGATTGCTCGACGCGCACGTTGCCAAAGCACGTGGTGATGCCCACGAGCTCCACCTCGGGGCTCGCGATGGCATAGGCCAGCGCCATCGCATCGTCCACGCCCATATCCAGATCAAGGATCAGCTTCTTGATTGCCATTGTTCTACTCCGCTTCTCCGTCTTTATCGTTTAACTAAACCAATGTTCAACTTCGGCGCGCGTGGGAATCGATTGCTGAGCGCCCAGGCGTGACACCGTCACTGCCGAGGCGCGAGCACCAGCGGCCATGCACTCAAAGAGCGGCAAGCCCTCTAGGCGAGCCGCCGCCAACGCGCCGATAAACGTATCGCCGGCGGCCGTGGTATCGACTACCGTGCTCGAAAGTGCCGGCATGCGCAGCAGCTCACCGTCATCGCCGAGCGTAACCGACCCGGCGCCGCCCAACGTGATGACCGCAGCCCCGGCACCCTTGGCGAGCAGGGCATTGAGCGCCGCGACGCAGCTCTCATCATCTGCGGGCAAGATGCCCGTCAGCACCTGGCACTCAGTCTCGTTGGGACAGACCAGGTCGACCGCAGGCCAGACCTCCGCAGGCAGCTCGCAGGCAGGCGCTGGATTAAAGACCGTATAGAACCCCAGCTCGTGAGCGCAAACAAGCGCCTCGGCCGTCGCCGCAAGGTCACATTCGCCCTGGGCGATAAAGACGCTTCCGGCAGCCGGGGCAATCTCGCTGGCGTCGCCGTCGAGCTCATGGGCCACCAGACGCCTCAGCGCGCAGGCAACGTCCGCGCCCGCAAGCGCATGGTTGGCGCCCGGTGACAGTATGATGCGGTTGTCGCCCTCGCAGCGAATGATGGTCGCCGTTCCCGTCTCCACGTCATCGCGATGCACTACAAAGTCACAGTCCACGCCGGCGTCTTGGAGCCCCACCACGAGCGACGCGCCGAACGCGTCGCGACCGACCGCGCCGATCATGCACGCGCGCGCACCCATGCGCGCGGCGGCGACGGCCTGGTTAGCGCCCTTGCCACCGGCGTTGGTGATAAAACCGCTGCCGCCGACGGTCTCGCCCGCACGCGGTATGCGCTCGCACGCCACCGAAAGGTCCATGTTCATGCTGCCGAACACCGCAACGATGCCGCGATCTGCCATGGAAACCTCCTCATCTGCGGGCCTTATACCCACCGTCGGCCGTCGGTCGTGCGCCCTCGCACCTCTATAACTTTAGTTCACTTTGATGTGGACGCGCGCTTGAGCTTGCGCCAGCAGCAAGCATTCACAGGAGCAGGCAGCTACAATGAATACATGCTGATTATTCTCGTCATTGGATGATGTTTTATGGAACAACTCTCGCAATCGGGCTCGCGCGGTCGACGCCGCACGGGCAACGAGCCGGCGCCGCACGAACGCGTGAAGAGCGGACGCCGTGCCAACGAGCCGCGACGCACCGCGAGCCCCCATCGCGCTTCTGCCAACAGCGCGAGCTGTGCCAACACTCCCGCCGCGGAGCAGACGCCTGCTCGCCCCAAATCCCGCTACATCCCTGCCCTTGACGGCCTGCGTACGCTCGCCGTCGTCGCGGTGGTGCTCTATCACCTTAACCTCACGTGGGCGCAGGGCGGCCTGCTTGGCGTCACGATCTTCTTTGTGCTTTCGGGCTATCTGATCACGCGCCTACTACTCA
This sequence comes from uncultured Collinsella sp., assembly GCA_900550815.1. Taxonomy (GTDB): domain Bacteria; phylum Actinomycetota; class Coriobacteriia; order Coriobacteriales; family Coriobacteriaceae; genus Collinsella. Next base: position 2,085 of record URTW01000138.1, on the reverse strand, counting down.
ACGAAGTCGCTAAGACCGGCCGCATCGACCTCAAGAGCTTCTGGATCCGCCGCATCCGTCGCCTGGTCCCCGCCGTGGTAACGGTAGTGTTTGTAACCTGCGCGCTGTGCACTATCTTTAACCACGTGATGCTCACCAAGATGCGCCCCGATATCCTGCCGTCGCTGCTGTTCTTCAACAACTGGTGGCAGATTGCCCAAAACGTCTCGTACTTCAATGCTCTGGGCGACCCCTCGCCGCTCACGCACTTTTGGTCGCTTGCCATCGAGGAACAGTTCTACCTGATTTGGCCGCCACTGCTGTTTGCCATGGTATCCATGCATGTGAGCAAGCCCAACACGCGCCGCGTGGTTCTGGGCTTGGCTGCTGTCTCCGCCATCGCCATGATGGTGCTTTACAACCCTGCCGCCGACCCCAGCCGCGTGTACTACGGCACCGACACCCGCGTGTTCTCGCTGCTGCTGGGTGCCTGGATGGCCTTTATCCCCGATCGCGACCTGGCGCCGGTGCGTCTCGCTCGTCGTTTGGGGCTCAATCGCCTAGCTGGCGCCGCCAAGCACGGCAAGAACGCCGAGGGCAAGCCTGGCGAGAAGGCCGACGAAGCAGCCGAGACCGCCCCGGCACAGCCGAGCGCCCTCGTGCGTTTTTGGTCCTCGCCCGCATCCATCGATGTGTTGGGCGTCGTGGGTCTGGTTGGCCTTGCCGCCATGGTCGCGCTCACCAACGGCTACACCGCCTTCCAGTATCGCGGAGGCACGCTGCTGTGCTCGATCCTCACGCTCATGGTCATCGCGGCCTGCGTGCAGCCCCAGGGAATGGTTGCCCGCGCGCTGTCCGCCGAGCCGCTCGTGTGGGTTGGCAAGCGCTCGTACAGCATCTACCTGTGGCACTATCCCCTGCTGTTGCTCATGAACCCGGTCGCCAACATCAACGATACACCGTGGTGGCAGTACATTTTGCAGGTGCTGTTGGTGGTCGCCGTGGCCGAATGCTCATATCGCTTTATCGAGACTCCGTTTAGGAAGGGCGCCTTCGGGCGCACCGTCGCCGAATTCCGCGATGGCACCACCACGCCCGCCAACTGGGCACGCACGCACGCCCCCGTCTGCGCAGCCTGCGCTGTCGTGTTGGTCGTTGCACTGGGCGGCCTGATCTTTGTGCCCGAGACGTCTGCGCTGAGCGGCGAGGGCGCCGAAGTCCTCAACAAGGAAGCCAAGAACACCGCGCCCACCGACCAGCAGGCGGCCGACGACACCGACAAGGACAACGACGGCTTCCCCGATGGTTCCTACGACCTGTTGATGATCGGTGACTCCGTGTCGCTGCGTGCCGTAGACACCTTTGACGGCGTGTTCCCGCACAGCCATATCGATGCCGAAAAGGGCCGCCAGTTTGATGCGGGCCGTGCGACATTTGAAGGCTATATCCAGCAGAACCTTGCCGGCAAGATCGTGGTCTTAGCGCTGGGCACCATCGGTTTGGTATCGGACGCCCTGGTCGACGCGATAATGGCCGACGCCGGCGAGCAGCGTATCGTCGTGTTTGTAAACACGCGTAGCCCGCAGCCGTGGGTCGAGTCCACGAACCAAGCCATCGCCAACGCCGCCACGCGCTACAAGAATGTACGCGTTATCGACTGGTACGGGCACAGCGCCAACCGCAACGACCTGTTCGATGGCGACGGCACGCATCTGTCGACTACCGGCGTGACCGAGTACCTCAACCTGATCCACGATGCAGTCAAGAAAGACCTGCCCGTGCACCCCGAGGACCACGTCAACGATCCGCAGCCGGCAGCCGTCAAGTCTGCCACCGACGCGCTCGTCAATGCGCTCGCTCTCAAGCCACACAAGCTGGGCACCGACAAGTAACCCACAGCACAAACTTCCCACATCCGGAAGGGGGCGCCTGCCACGGCAGACGCCCCCTCCGGCAGTTAGGGACGTTCCTTATGTGCCGGCACCTAGGGACACTCCTGACACAGCCGAGGAACGCCCTCCTTGCTACCGAATTCTGGGCGCCTCGCCACCCCGAACGTTGTTTCCAAGCCCCACGCCCGCAGCAAACAACCCAAAATCACTCTTT